>JAHEZG010000414.1 GCA_023251195.1 Chitinophagaceae bacterium
TAAAAAAAAACCTGCTTATTGTTTTCCTGCTATTAAACACACTTACGATTTGCGCTCAGGATTCTGTTTTGCACCGTGTAATTTTCATCGGTAATTGCGGAGAAATTAATTCAAACCAGAAAAATGTTATTCAATCCGCTGCTGAAAAAGTAATTGCTGATAAAACGATTGTGCTATATGTTGGGGAAAATATTCTACCAAATGGGTTCGGACTAACTGGGAATGAACAAACCGAATCAATCAGCAAACTGCAATCACAGTACAAAATTTTTCGTGATGGCGGTGTGCCTGTATATTTTATTCCGGGTGAAAGTGATTGGGATAATGGTGGTCCGGATGGGTTGAAGAAAGTAAAATTGCAATCCGATTATTTTTCATCGCTGCAGGATTCATTACTTAAAATGATTCCCTCCGATGGTTGTCCGGATCCGGTTGAGATAAATGTTTCAGACAGTTTGGTCATTATTGTTTTTGATTCTGAATGGTGGTTGTATCAGTTTGACAAATCCAATCTCTCAGCAGATTGCAACTGTGCAACAAGGCAGGAAGTAACTGATGTAATGGGAGACATGCTCTACCGTAACAGACATAAAATGATTTTATTGGTGTCGCATCATCCGTTTCAAAGTGAGGGCGTGAGGGGTGGACATTTCTCCATCAAGCAACATGTATTTCCACTTACAATGCTTAACAAAAATTTATGGATTCCATTGCCAATTATCGGCTCGTTGTTTCCGCTTTATATGAAAACATTTACAACTGCGCAGGACATTCATCATCCGCTCTATCAAAAAATGATTAAACAAGTAGATGCTCTCTTATCCGGAATTCCGAATGTGATTCATGTAGGTGCGCACGAAACCGGAAATCAACTCATAAAAAATAAACAAACACAAATTGTAACAGGAGTAGAGGGGAAGCATAGTATTATTAAGCAAAATAAGTTTGCACTTTACCGTAACACTGAATCAGGTTTTGTAACTGCCGATTTATTGACAGGAAATATTCTTCGCTTTACTTTTTATTACCTGGAAGACACAGCTTTAAAAACCGGATTCACTTACAACCAGTCGTACATCAGTATAAAAGAGCAGGAAGATTCATTAATCAAATCTTATGATAAGGACAGCATTCTTACTTCGGTGCATGCACGATATGATAGTGTAAATAATTTTCACCGCTTCATGATGGGAAATAATTACCGGAAGGAGTGGGCACTTCAAACGCAACTTCCTGTAATAAAAATATCCGAGATAAAAGGAGGATTAACTGTGGTGCAGCGCGGCGGTGGTATGCAAACACATTCGCTGCAATTAAAAGATAAGAGTGGAAATATCTGGGCACTGCGCAGCATAGAAAAATTTCCTGAAAATGTTTTGCCCGATGTATTGAAAGCAACATTTGTTAAAAGCCTGCTTACAGATGGAATAAGCGGAGAGAATCCGTATGGCTCGCTTATGATTCCGGTTCTTTCAGATGCTGTTCATATTCCGCATACCAATCCAGTGATCGGATATGTTTCTCCTGATACATTACTCGGAACTTATAACCACATGTTTGCTCATACCATTTGTATGCTCGAAGAAAAAGAACCGCTTGGCAAATCGGATAACACTTACAAGATGCTTGACAAACTCATGAAGGATAACAACAATTCAATTGATGATACTGTTTTCCTTCGTGCAAGGTTGCTGGATTTATTCATTGGTGATTGGGATCGACACGAAGGGCAATGGCGCTGGGTAGATGCAGATACAGGTGCCGGAAAAAAATATATTCCTGTTCCTAAGGACAGAGACCAGGCATTTTCGCTGAACGAAGGATTTCTTCCATCACTCGCTTCGCGCAAATGGCTGGTACCAAAACTCCGCGGATTCAAACCGCAGATTAAACTCGTTAACTATTCTTTCTACAATGGAAAATACCTGAACGGAAGATTGCTTAACCGTATCAGTTACGATGATTGGATGAGAATTACCCGTGAATTTTTAGCGGAGCTAACTGATAGCGTGCTCGAAGCATCAATGCGAAAATTACCAAAGGATGTTTACGATATGTGTCACGATATATTATTCACCAACATGAAAACCCGTCGTGATAATATGGAAACAGCAATGACAGAATATTATTATGCGCTCAATAAAACAGTAGATATAGTCTGTTCGGATAAAGATGAGCGGGTGGAGATAACGGATACAACAGGTAATGCATTATCAGTTGTTATATACAAAAGCACAACTGAAGGAACGGAAGTGTTTTTTAAAAGAACATTTAATCCCGATGTTACACATGAACTCAGAATTTATCTTGGTAAAGGAAATGACTCTGTGTATGTCAACAATAAAACTTCACGCATTAAACTCCGGGTAATAAGCGGAGGCGGCTCCCTGTTTTCGGGGGTGAAGCATTACAACATGGTGCGGGCAAAAAAGAAAGTAAAAGTGTACGAGCGAAAGAAAGGTTTCGTGATCGAAAACAAATCGCACGATGCACAATGGCATTTCTCTAACGACAGTCTTAACACCGCGTATGTTCCCACTAATCGTTACAATGCCACGCTACCACTCATTTCCTTCGGATACAATATTGATGATGGCATTTATATCGGCGGTGGATTTAAACACACTTATCAGGGATTTCGCAAAACACCTTATGCCGGTCTGCAACAACTGACAGCAGCCGTTGCTTTTTCCACCCTTGCTTTCAATATTAAATACAAGGGCGAGTGGAACCGCGTGATACACAATAAAGATTTTATTATAAATGCATTTGCCTTTGCACCGGCAATCACACGCAGGTACTATGGTTACGGCAACGAAACACAGTTTGATAAATCGGAGTACGAAAAAAAAATTACAACATCCGGCTT
>JAHEZG010000415.1 GCA_023251195.1 Chitinophagaceae bacterium
GAAAACAATATATTCAAAATTAAATGAAGCAATAGCGTTGTAACAGATAATTAAAACAGAAAAGTCATCACAAAATATTCGTGATAGCTTTTCTGCTTCATTTAATTATTTATCCACCCAAATTCAAATTGCTAGTTCCCCGATTTTAATGCAATGTTACAGTATGTGAATGTCCGTTGCTTGTAACAGTTGCCTGAGCATCACAAGTTCCGTTTCCAAAGTCAATAGTTACAGGAGCATGAGAAGCTGGTATAATAAGTATAACTCCACTGTTGATATAGTGACAGCTCATCGACCGGATAAGTGGTGATGTAATTTCAGCGGAATAATTATTTCCGTTTCGTGTTCCTATAGCTATGCCGGTAATTGAATACTGATCATCCCATACAGAATCGGTTCCCTGGCCAGCAAGCATTTCTCTTTCGCCAGTCCGATTCCAGGTAAGAACGATACCATCTGTTTTAGTAATTGTAATTCCAGAAACAATGGTCCAATGAAAATGTCCAGCAGCGTTTAAGCCTTCGTTGGTCACAACTCTTGTACCTTCCACATGATTGTCATTCACATAAAAATCCTGAAAAGAAAAATTCTTAATTGATCCGGTTTCAAAATAATGACCGGTATAATTGATTATAATTTTCCCTCTGCGGGTTCTTCCATCAGCACCAACACAATTGACAGTTCCAAAATCAATAGTGACAATATTATTAATTGTATCATTGAAAACTGATGCACACTGTCCTATAAAATTATCTTCAACACGAAATCCTGATTGCCCCATCATGGCAGCATTACCAATATTTTCAGCATCGTCCGATACAAATTCTGCGCGCGAATTATCTCCACTCATGTCATCATTAAAACCGAGTGAACTTTCAGTTCTTTTACATGCACTCATTACAAACACAAGCAGTAGTGCAAATATTGTGTTGGCTGCTATTAATTTCAAATTGTATATCATGGTTTTTATTTTTTTATGAGTCTATGACTTTCACATTAAAACAAAAGTTTAATCTCACTTTTATATTTTGCATTATTATTTTTCTTTCTCACTAATACAAAACAGTTCAATTGGTAACTGTAACTGGAATTTTATATGATAATATTTCTGCTTATTTTTTAATAAAAAAAACATTAATTGTATAAATAAATTCCTTCAGGTGAAATTAAGGTTGTTAATATAGATACCCCGCTGAATCAGGATCAGCATCGAGCATTTCATCTAACTCATCAATAGTTAAGGAAGATTTATTTTTTGCTTTTTGAGGAATAGTCCAAACAATTCCGGCATGTACAAATACACCGGGGGAAACAGCAAGATTATACACTGCTGTTTTGAAATCGCTATCATTATTGCTGAGTGCCATTGTTCTATGAAATGTAATACCTGTTGAAATATTATAGGCAAATGCAGAAGTCGGATGATGCAGAAAAGTAAAACCAAGTTGCCCCTCTCTCTGTTTCAATAATAAAACCGGGTTGAATGCATGAATAGAATCTTCGTTTTCAAAACGGTTGACACTTCCCTGTGTTTTAATAAAAATCTTATACGAAATTTTTGAGTTCAACTTATGAAGGTATTGAATATTGAAAGGTAGTAAAACTGTTACACGACTTTTTTCACCGGTCTTTATGGAGGCGCCAATCACGGGTAAAATAATTCCACGACCATATAAATAAGTATAGGCAATGCCAAGTGTATATGAATAATGATGCGATGTCAATCGCGAATAAAACAAATTTCCGTTCCAACGAGGTTGAAGGAAAGGGATAGTTTTATTGTCCTCTGCTGCCAAAGCATTTGCCCTAAAAGAGAAAATATTTTTAGTGTGATAAATCTGTGTCCAATTCAATCCAATGGCAGCATTAATCAAAGTATGATTTGTAAAAAATATTTCAGTGCGTGGAAAACCTGCAACAAAATTTCCTTTTACTGAAAAGATGCTTGCATTTATTTCATTCCTTTCAGTCCGTTTTAATTTTTTCAAGAAGGGGATAGAATAACCATCTGATAAATTACTGAATCCGAAACCGGCAGGAATGGTTTTAAAATCTCCCGAAGTTTCGTATTCACTTGAAATAAATAATCGTGGTCGGAATAATTTATCAGCATCTAACGACTGTGCCGTTACATTAATAAAAAATGAAAATATGCATATTATACTTGTAATTATTTTTTTCAAATGCGGAACGAATTCAATTTTATGACTCTTCGCGATTAAATAAGTTTAATTCTAAGTTTTATTAAAATCTAATCCAATGAATATTTATATGTAAAACAAAAGCTGAATAATTAGTAGCAAAAAACTAAGGTTGAAAAGGGTATGGTACAACTACCCCGAATGAAATCATTGAATAATCGCCGGGTATGGGACCGTCGCTTTCTATATCAACCATTATGAATGCCATGGAGTTATTTAGTTATTATGTAAGCAACAAAACTAATAGGAAAATAAAAACTGTTAATTTACTGTTACACTTTATAAAACCTTCATTAGTGCAGAGATTAAATTAAAGGAATTTCTGTTTGCATTGAAGGTGTGAATACCCTTTTTTAAAATTTCTTTAAATCTGAAAGTTATGAGCATTTGTTACTCTCCCCACGAAGCGGTGTCCGTCCAAGTTTTCACAACTGTTTGAACGAAGCGATTTATATTCTCTGTGATGTCGTTTAATTTTGTGTGACAACTATTTTCTTGTTGATGGATGTCCGTTTGTCTGTCGTTACATTGATAAAATAAATTCCACTTGGAAAATCTTTGCTGTCAATTTGTATTTTGCTTGAAATATTTTTCTGTGTAAAAACTTTTCTTCCTAAGCATTCTGAAATCTCTAAAGAGAAATTTTCATGTGCTACT
>JAHEZG010000416.1 GCA_023251195.1 Chitinophagaceae bacterium
TTACTTTGGAATGTTGGTTTAAAAAAGAAGACAATGGTACAAATGCATCAACAGGAAGCGGAGGGGTAACAGCCAAACCGCTGGTTACAAAAGGCAGAAACGAAGCTGATGGAGGTACAACCGATATCAATTATTTTTTGGGAATAAAAGCATCACCTTCCGTATTGTGCGCCGATTTTGAAGAAGGTACAGGACAGCCATCACCGGGTTTAAATCATCCCATATCGGGTGTAACAGTTATTCAGAATAATGTGTGGTATCATGCAGCGGCAACTTATGATGGAACAACCTGGAGAATTTATCTGAATGGAAATTTAGAAGCAACACTAACCGTAAATCGCGCTCCACAATCAGCAAGCGTTCAACAGGCAGCTATCGGTTCCGCTTTATCCTCTACCGGAATTGCCTCCGGATTTTTTAATGGAAGAATAGATGAAGTTCGAATCTGGAATTCAGCAAAAACACAGGCAGAAATTCAAGGCAACCTCAATGCACAAATTTCAACTACTCAAAACGGATTGGTTTCCCGCTGGGGAATGAATGACAAGTGCGGAACAACTGTTACAGGCATAGGCACAGCCACAATTAACGGAGCCATCACGGGTAGCAACTGGAACTGGAACAGCGGAGCACCACTGAATCTTTCAACCAGTTGCACAGTTGCTGCTTCACTTTCAACTTCAAGTGTTACATCTTCATCAGCGATCTTAAATTGGGGAGCAGTATCGGCAGTTTCTTACAACATTCAATATCGTGAAGTTGGAACTTCATCTTGGGTAAGCTCTTCCTCTGCAACAAATACAGCTTCCATCAACAATTTAAAATCATCAACTGCTTATGAATTTCAGGTACAAACAGTTTGTGCATCAGGTGCACTTGCTTATTCTGCACCGGCAACATTTACTACACTTGCCTCTGCAGCGGTTTTAATTCGTGGTGCTTATTTGAATTCAGTTTCACCAACCGGAATTGTTATACGATGGAGAACCGACATTGCAACTGACAGTAAAGTTTCGTTCGGAACGAACTATGGAATATATGCAACCACTGTAGTAAACCCGACGGTTACTACTGAGCATGTGGTGCAACTGAGCAATTTGTTTCCTGCCACAAAATATTATTACCGCATCGGAAACAGCAACACCGTTTTACAGGGCGATGTGGAAAATTATTTTTTAACAGCTCCGGTTTCGGGGTCTGTTGCACCTGTTAGAATTTGGGCGCTTGGCGATTTCGGAGCAGGGACTGCAATTGAATCAGCAGTTCGGGATGCATACATAAATTATACAGGGAACACATATACAAATCTTTTTATCTGGCTTGGTGATAACGCTTATGAAACAGGAACTGATGCAAATTATCAATCAAATGTTTTTGGTTATTTCGGAAATCAATTCAAACATTTTCCGGTAATGCCTGCTCCCGGAAATCATGACTACGCTAATGTCGGATATCAAAGTGTGTCGGCATTAACTACCAATTGGCCCTACTACGATATTTTCAATATGCCAACTGCTGCTGAATCAGGGGGAGTTGCATCAGGTACAGAGAAATACTATTCATACAATTACGCAAATATTCACTTTATAACATTGGATAGTTATGGTGCTTTAAATAATTCTTCAAGTCCAATGTATCAGTGGCTAAATTCTGATCTGGCGGCTAATACACAACGATGGACCATTGTTTATTTCCATCACTCGCCTTACACCATGGGATCGCATAATAGCGATACAGAAGCTGAGTTGATTTCCATGCGGCAAAACATAACTCCTTTACTTGAACAATACCATGTTGATCTTGTACTCAACGGTCACTCGCATGTAAACGAGCGCAGTTATTTAATCAAAGGACATTATGGACTGGCAAACACTTTCACATCAGCCATGAAAGTGAGTACCGCTACAAATACATTTACCAAATCACCGCCTTACGACGGAACAATTTATGTAGTTGCCGGTTCTGGTGGAAAAGCAGGTGGTACCTCTCAAACAGGGTGGCCAATGCCCTGCATGTATTACTCAAATAAATCATTGAACTGCAGTGTTGTTATTGATGTATCAGGCGACATGCTTTCATGCAAATTCATTGCAAGCGATGGTACCATTCCCGATCAATTTACAATTTCAAAAACAGGAACCGCCCGATATAATGCATCAGATGGTGAAAGTTTACTGGGTTTAAATGTTTATCCAAACCCTTCAAACGATGATTTTACTGTATATTATGAGCAAATGCAAGAAGCACAAGTAACCGTAAAATTGTTGGATATTACAGGAAGAATAATTACAGGCAGCGAACATTCTCAATATCAAAATGCAGGAGCATACCAGATGAATTTTAACAAAACTGATTTACACCTTTCCAGCGGAATTTACCTTTTAAACATTTCGGTTAATGAAAAACTATATGTAACCAAAGTGATAATTGAATAATGTCTTTCTAAAAAATACCTGATAATAGTTTATTCATATATTTTTTAGAAAAAGGTCAAGATACTTCTACTTAAATTTTAACCTTGCCAATTATTAAAGTTATTTCATTGTTCCGTTAAAAATATTTCAGCCAGGAATGTTTTAAATTATATTATTTGAAAGGCCATAAAATACTAGAAACATATTTCAATTTAGTTTGAACAAAGGATTTCATTTTAAATCAAATTAATAGTAATCAGCTCGAACAGATTTATTTATCTTTTTAATATACAAAGTGTATGGAACTAAATTGATTGGGACGAACAGAAATAAAAAACCATGATTCAGTTTTATGAATCAGGGTTTTAAAAATTTTAAAAGCTGTTCTTAATGTTGATTTCCGTTGCTGCCTGTGCTGTCAGAATAAG
>JAHEZG010000104.1 GCA_023251195.1 Chitinophagaceae bacterium
TTAACCCCAACTGATCGTCAGCAACCCAGTAATTTCCGGTTTCATCAATAAGCGCGTGCTGCGGCGAATTAAAATTTGTTTGAATGGAATCAATTGAATTATCAGGATAAATTTTTATTACACGATTGGCATACCCGCTGTCAGATTTCATACACACCAACAACTCAGTGCCTCCGTTGTTCAAAGAAGTGATGTACATTTTATCACGAAAAAAAATTTTGCTCCATTGGGTTCCGTTAAATTTGAAAACAGAATCTTTAACTGTGCAATAGAGAAAGTTGTTGACCGAAATAATTTGCTTCACTTCCTTGTTAGGCAAACCTGAGAGTGTATCAAATTTTTGCCATTGCGAATAGTCGGCAAGGTTAGCCGCCGAAACCGGTGCTCTAAACAACCCCCCGGCTGTGGCTGCATAAAAATAATTTTCATCGGCTGTGAGTCCATTAACCTTGTTCAGAAATGTTGTTTGCCCCGGGAAATAAGTATCAGCAATTTCTTTTTTTTCAAGATTCAATACCACAATTCCAAACCCGCAACTGAAATAGGCGTTGTTGTTTTTCAGATAAATGTTATTGATGCTTTTACTGCCAACAATATTTTTCCGTTTAATATCAGCAATGTTATAAACTCCATTTGCATTTAAAATATCAATGTTGCTGTTGCTGTATGCAATTATTAACTGGTTGTGTACCGAATCAAAATTCAGGTTTGCAAATCCAATGTCGGAAAGGCCGGTTACCTTATTGAGTTTCTCGGTACTTAAATCTGTTTTATCAACTGCATATAACGAAACATCGGTTGCACAATAAATTTTATTGGCTGATTGCACCACAGCTTTTGCATTCAGGTAGGGCAGCTCATCTTTCCAGGTTCCGATTGGAATTTGCTGCGCCGTTGATACCTGAAAATAAAAAACATTCCAAAAAATAATTAAAAAAAAACGATTCATCGCGCTAAAAATAAGATTGCTGCGCTTAACGCCGAAAATTGGTTTGTAGTATTCATTAATTGCATAGATAATCCGGTTGATTGCCCTGGTGTTTATTTGAATCCGGTAATTGGTCAGCCTTGAAACAATAACTTAATATTACTTTCGCCCCGAAAAAATTTTTGATAAAGCATGTGGCATAAAATTGCAGCCGGAGTTTTACGATTCAGATTATTGCTGTTAATTATTGTAGGAGCCATTACTGTTTTTATGGCTTACAAAGCAAAGGATGTGGAGCTTACTTACAGCTTTGCCAAAGTTATTCCGGTTGACAACCCTAAATACCTAGACTACCTTCATTTTAAAGAAAAATTTGGTGAGGATGGAAATGTTTTGGTGCTTGGAGTATTGCCAAAAAATTTGTTTGATTATAAGTTTTTTAAGGAATGGTATTTCCTGGCCGATAGTTTAAAACAATTGGATGGAGTTGAAGATGTACTTTCTATCTGCAAGAGCTACAACGCAGTAAAAGATACAGCTACCGGAAAAATTTCTCTGCAACAGATTTTTACGCATCTGCCAAATTCATTTCCAGAGCTTGATAGTTTAAGCAGAATTTTTTATTCGCTTCCGTTTTATAAAGGCCGACTGTATGAACCTGAAACAGGTGCCACACTGATGGCAGTGCGAATCAATCAAAAAAAATTAGACAGCAAGGAGCGGATAGCCATTGTAAATAGCATAAAGCAACTGGGAGAAAATTTTAAACAGCGAACCGGCCTGGAAATTAATTACAGCGGATTGCCCATGATCAGAACAGTAATGGCCACCCAGGTAGCCGCTGAATTAAACCTGTTTCTTTTACTCGCAGCCTTGGTTACCGGATTGGTATTGTTGTTTTTACTCCGTTCATTTTACGCTGTGGTTTTTTCGTTGTTGGTGGTGGGTGTGTGTGTAATATGGTCAGTTGGAACGCTCGTGTTGTTTGGTTTTAAAATCACATTGCTTACAGGTTTAATTCCGCCATTGGTGGTGGTAATCGGAATAACGAATTGTGTGTACCTGCTGAATAAATATCACATTGAATATGTGCGCCTCGGAAATAAAATGCAGGCGCTTGAATTAGTGATTGAAAAAATCGGGCTTGCTACTTTATTCACCAATCTGACAGCAGCCATTGGGTTTGGCGTTTTTTATTTTACAAGAAGCACAGTACTTAAAGAATTTGGACTGGTTGCCGGATTAAACATTGCCGGAATTTTTTTAGTATCAGTTATAATTATTCCATGTGTATTCAGTTACCTGCCGGTACCAAGGGCATTGCAACTAAGTTATTTGAAACAAACATTGCTCAATAAAATTCTCGACACCTTTAATCACTGGGTAAATCATTATCGTAAAACAATTTACATTACCACCTCGGTGATTGTTGTTTTTTCTGTGATCGGAATGATGCGGCTAACTTCAACCGGTTTTATTGTGGATGATATTCCACATGGCGATAAATTATATACCGATTTAAAATTTTTTGAGCAACACTTTAAAGGAGTGATGCCTTTTGAAATTTTAGTTGAAGGCAAAGAAAAAAATGCGCTGAAGAAGGGAAACACACTTTTGAAAATGAATCAGCTTCAGGATACATTAAAAACCTATTCTGAATTTTCATCCCCTATCAGCATTCTTGAAGTAATAAAATTTATTAATCAGGCTAATGCGCAAGGTGATCCTTTACAATATAAAATGATAAAAAGCGGTGGCGGACTTTCGGGTGTTGACCGCAATGTGGTAACATTTACATACCTGTTGAAGCAAGTGAAAGTCAAAAACATTATCACGCCATTTGTTGATAGCCTGGCCCAAACAGCACGAATCAGTGTGAACATGGCTGATGTTGGTTCAACCCGAATGGCCGAATTATTCAACGAGCTGCAACCAAAAATTTATTCAGTTTTCGATACTTCAAAATACAAAGTAACCATGACCGGCACGAGTGTAATATTTCTGGAAGGAAATCATTTCATCATTGCCGGTTTATTACAAAGTCTTGCACTTGCATTTATACTCATTGCTTTATGTATGGGTTATTTATTCCGGTCTGTTCGCATGGTTTTTTTCAGTGTGCTTCCTAATCTGGTTCCGCTTGCTTTAACCGCCGGACTCATGGGATATTTTAATATTCCACTAAAACCATCTACCGTTTTAATTTACAGCATTGCATTCGGAATTGCCATTGATAATGCTATACGATTTTTGGCTAAGTACCAGCAGGAATTACACCGGCATAATTTTGATGTAACTAAAACCGTTGGGCTTGCTATGCACGAGGCAGGCATCAGCATTATTTATACAAGTATTATTTTGTTTTTCGGATTCATCATTTTTACTGCATCTCATTTTGGCGGAACATTTTATCTCGGTTTGCTTACCTCAATCACATTAATTGTTGCCATGTTTAACAATTTACTTTTATTACCAAGTATGTTGTTGACTTTAAAGAGCTGGGCTGATAGAAAAGCATTGAACAAAAAAACACCGGCTGATAAATTAGCTGAAGCCGAACAGGATATTAGCAGTAAATAATTTTTTTCAAATTCCATTTAATACAACTGACTGCAATTTTCCTACCTGCTCAGGTACATACTCTTCTCCTTATAAAGTTGTCGGAAAATCGGGTCGTATAAATCTTTGATGAAGCGGATAGATTCGCCGGTTGATTTCATTTCGGGGCCGAGTTCTTTATTGACATTCGGGAATTTATCGAATGAAAAAACAGGTTCCTTGATGGCATAGCCGGTGAGTTTACGGTTGTACTTGAAGTCCTTGATTTTCTTTTCGCCCAACATCACTTTCGTTGCAATGTTCAGGTAAGGAATCTGGTATGCCTTCGCAATGAAAGGAGTGGTGCGCGATGAGCGCGGGTTCGCTTCTATCACATAAACTTTTCCTTTTTTAATGGCGAACTGAATATTGATGAGTCCGATAATTTTTATTGCCTTCGAAATTTTTTCTGCATATTCTACCATGCTGTTCACTACTTCAAATGGTAAATCAAATGAAGGAAGCACTGCACTGCTATCGCCACTGTGAATGCCTGCGGGTTCAATGTGTTCCATCACGCCCATGATGTGCACTTCATCGCCATCACTTATTGCATCTATCTCTGCTTCTTCGGCGCGATCGAGGAAGTGGTCAATCAGAATTTTATTTCCCGGCATGTGCTTCAATAATTTCAGCACCGCTGTTTCCAACTCTTCATCATTAATCACAATGCGCATGCGCTGACCACCCAACACATAACTCGGACGCACGAGCACGGGATAACCCACACGATGCGCGACTTCTACTGCTTCATCAACAGACATTGCCACTCCATATTCCGGATAAGGAATTCCTAACTCTTTCAGCAAATCAGAAAACGCGCCGCGGTCTTCTGCGATGTCCATGTTCTCGAAACTTGTTCCGATAATTTTTATTCCGTTTGCATTTAATCGCTTCGCGAGTTTCAATGCAGTTTGTCCGCCGAGTTGCACAATCACTCCCTCTGGTTTTTCCAACTCAATAATTTCAATCAGGTGTTCCCAATACACAGGTTCAAAATATAATTTATCAGCAATGTCGAAATCAGTAGAAACAGTTTCGGGATTGCAATTGACCATGATGGCTTCGTAACCACATTCGCGAATGGCAATCAATCCATGCACGCAACAATAATCAAATTCAATTCCCTGCCCGATACGATTAGGTCCGCTACCCAGCACAATTATTTTTTTCTTCGTGCTTACAACACTTTCATTCTCACTTTCGAAACATGAATAGTAATACGGAGTGCGAGCTTCAAATTCTGCAGCGCAGGTGTCAACCAATTTGTAAGTGCGGCGGATGTCGAACTCTTTTCTTTTTGCATACACATCATCGTCGGAGCAATTCGTAAACAGAAATGCGAGTTGCGAATCGGAGTATCCCATCTGCTTTGCTTCGAACAAAACTTCTTTCGGAACATTTTGCAAATTGTACTTGCGCAATTCCGTTTCTGTTTTCACCAATTGATTTATCTGGTCGAGAAACCACGGGTCAATGAGCGTGAGTTTCTGAATTGTTTTTACTGATACACCAAGTGTGAGCGCATCTTTTATTCTGAACAATCTGTCCCAACTCGGATGCTGAATTCTATCTAAAACTTCTTCTGATTTTTTGCTGTACAATTTTCCGTCAGCACCCAACCCAATCGCATCATTCTCCAAACTCTGACATGCTTTCTGCAATGCTTCAATAAAAGTTCTGCCAATACTCATCACTTCACCAACCGATTTCATTTGCAGTCCGAGTGTTTCATCGCACCCCGGAAACTTATCGAAATTCCAACGCGGAATTTTCACCACCACATAATCCAATGCAGGTTCAAAATATGCCGAAGTAGTTTTTGTAATTTGATTTTGTAATTCATCTAGGCGATAACCAATCGCAAGCTTCGCGGCAATTTTCGCAATCGGATAACCTGTAGCTTTCGATGCAAGTGCTGATGAGCGCGACACACGCGGATTAATTTCTACTGCTAACAAATCTTCCGTTTCAGGGTCGAGTGCGAATTGCACATTGCAACCGCCGGCGAAATTTCCCATGCTGCGCATCATCTTGATGGACATGTCGCGCATGCGTTGATATGCTGTATCACTCAATGTCATTGCAGGCGCGCAAGTGATGGAGTCACCGGTATGCACACCCATCGGGTCGAAATTTTCTACTGTGCAAATGATGCACACATTGTCGGCACTGTCGCGCAATAATTCCAATTCAAATTCTTTCCAACCGAGAACAGCTTTCTCTACTAACACTTCGTGCGTGGGAGATGCTTTCAATCCGCGCTCGAGTGCCGCATCAAATTCTTCGCGCTTGTGAACGAAGCCACCACCACTTCCCCCAAGAGTATATGAAGGACGAATCACCAATGGAAAACCAATCTCCTGTGCAATCTCTTTTCCTTCCAACATCGAATTCGCAACTCGTGAAGGAGCAACCGGCACACCGATTTCTCCCATGAGGCGACGAAACACTTCACGATTTTCTGCGCGCTCTATTCCTTCGATGTCCACTCCAATCAATCGCACATTATATTTTTTCCAGATGCCCATTTCATCTGCTTCCTTACAAAGATTAAGAGCAGTTTGTCCGCCCATTGTCGGCAGCACGGCATCAATTTGTCGTTCTTCCAAAATCTGAACAATACTTTCCGGAGTTAGCGGCAATAAATAAATATGGTCTGCCGTCACAGGGTCAGTCATGATAGTTGCCGGATTCGAATTGATGAGCGACACTTCAATTCCTTCTTCGCGCAACGAGCGCGATGCCTGTGTTCCGGAGTAATCGAACTCGCATGCCTGACCGATGATGATGGGTCCGCTGCCAATGATGAGGACTGATTTTATGCTGTTGTCTTTAGGCATTTCTTGATTGGTGAATTGTCAATGGTGAATTGTGAATGGAATAACTCCTGTCATTGCGAGAACTGTAATCAGTTCGAAGCAATCTGTAAACCTCACATGCAACAGATTGCTTCGTGATTACACTCGCAATGACAGCGTTTAGGTTTTTGAAAAATGAAAAAAGTAAGGAGTGATAAAATTTTTGGTCTGAGCTATAATTAATTTTTCCTTTCATCTCAGGCGACAAATGTAATAGAGAATGCCGCGAATGAAAGAGGTGTTGATAGGTTGTGGGTAAGAAAATCAGTATGCAGTTTGCAGTTGACAGTTGGCAGAATGCAGTGAATTGCCACGAATTATTTTTTGTTTTTCAACTGTTGAATTTTTTTTAATTCATCAACATCTGCAATATCCTTCGGTCGTTTGCTTAACATTTTATTAATCAACAAATCATTTAAATGCAAAACCGGGATATTTTTTCCTTCTAAAAGAAAAAAATCTTTGTGCGCATCTGCCTCCTCATACTCGAGTGGAGGAACCTTTGTTAAAAAATCAATTCTTGCAGGTGGTGAACCGATATGAAAAATATTTATCTCATTGAAATCAAATGAAGCAACAACTTCTAAATCTTCCTCTTCAATATTTTCAGTTCGCAAAACTTCAACTAATTTTTTCTTGTTTTCATTATCCGGTTTAATCCATAAATCCATATCGCCGGTTGTTCTTCCGTAACCATGAAAAATCACCGCATATCCTCCTATTAAAATAAATTCAACTTTGCCATCAAGCAATTTGAAAATAAAATCCTGATGTTCTTCTAATAAAATATTCATTGCGTGTCAAAATAAATTCTGGTTCCAAATCCTTTGTTTTGGCTGAGTTCCTTTTTATAAATAGTTTTTATCAAGAGACAGGCATTTGCTAATCGTTGTTCGGGTGAAAGTTTTAATTGCTCCAATCTGCTCGCTTCATCTGCTTCTTCAAATGAAGAATAAAACTGAATCCGCTTCTGCTTGTATTCCGCAGGTGGTTCGTTTAATTCATTCTTGTTTTCCTCTTCATTCATTGGGTAAATTTAACTTTCATTAAATAGAAAAACTATTTGTATCGGAGAATGATTAAATTTTTTCAGTGAACAACTGTCAGCTTAAATTCTTCATTCAATGATGGAGAAATGATTTGAACAAAATAAATTCCACCACAAAAATTTTCAGTTGAAATTTCAATTGGCAGCTTCAAATTATTTCCTGCCCATACTTCTTTTCCTGATTCGTTGAAGATGTTTATGCATAACTTTTCTTTGGTAAAGTTTGTAGCAGAAATTGAAAACTGTGTTGCGCAAGGATTGGGATAGATGCTGAAATTTTTTTTTAAACCTTTCGGGTTTTCTATTCCCGAAATTAAATCGGCGAGATAAAGATTGCCGCCTGTTCCGAAAAATCGTTCATCGCTGATGTATAACTCGTGATTGTTTTTGTAAAGCACTGCTTCTTTTTGCGTGAGTGTGGTGAACGAATAGTGTTCAGGTGAAACAGAAAAGAAATGATGCTGGGCAAAATTTTTGAAAATGAAAACAGATTGATAACATAAAAGAATGAAAGCCGAATCATTATCAGAAATATCTGCAGATGTCACTTGCTGATTGGTGTAAAAACTATCAATCAATTCTGCCACATAATTTCCGGGAGCATCGGGTAATCTGTAACACTTTGTAAAACCGGTATTGGAAGTGGTGGAAGTATTTTTTGAAAACAGGTAAAGTGAATCGCCTGAATGAATCATGGCTTCACAATCGAAATTCAGATTTGCACCCGATGGTGGAAAAGCATTTTGGTCGGGATATGAAAATGAAATGGTATCAGCAAACACTGTATCAGTTCCCGAAGCGAGTGCATAAGATGAAACGCGATAAATCCGGAGATTGGTTCTGCTGCAAACATTGTTTCCGAAATCACCAATGAACAAAGTGCCGTTGTGGTCGTTGGCTAAATCTTCCCAATCAACATTTGTTGCTCCTGCGATTATTGTTGAATCAATCAACTGTCCGTTTAATAAATAATGATAGAGCATTGGTTTTCCTCCGCTGTCGTTGTGCATCCAGATGGAAGTTGAATCGGTTTGTTCAAGTCCTGATGTTTCATTGCAATTGGGTTGCAACGAACCGAGTGTCTGCAACGAAATAGTTTGCGCATCGCACTTCGATAAACTCAGTGTGACAATGAATATTGAAAAAATAAGAACGAAGTGTAACAGTAATTTTTTCAAATGAATGCTATCAATCAGGCAAAAATTCAACTTCCTTAAATCCGTAAGCATTCCAGCCGTTTTCTGTTTCGAGTAATAATTTTCCTTCAGGATTTAAACCAACAATTTTTGCCTTTATTTTTCCTTCAGAAGTTTTGTATAAATGTTCTTCTTCCAATCGATAAAGCGCCGCCATGTAATCGCGTTGCAACTGTTGAATTTCATTTCTTCTCAATTGCAGATAACGAACTTCAACCTGTTCAGCAATTTTTTCTAACACACCTTCAATAAAATATTCCTTCTTCGTAATCGCCTTAAGAGAAATCGGATTTCCATTCACACTTGAAAATTCAGTTTGATTTACATTAACCCCGATGCCAACGATTGAATGTTGCAGCCAATTTCCTGAAACATTGTTTTCAATAAGCATCCCGCATAATTTTTTTTCTTTATAAAAAATATCATTTGGCCATTTTAGTTTTAAATCTTTTTCAGTAAAAACTTTCAATGCATCATAAACCCCCAAAGAAACAGCCTGATTTAAAAAGAACTGATTTTTAGCCTTAATAAAATGTGGCTTATAAATAATGCTGGCAAGCAGATTTTTTCCGGGTTCACTTTGCCAAACTTCACCTGCATAACCGCGACCTGCAGTTTGATTTTCAGCAATAACAATGGTTCCTTCGGCCACATTTTTTTGCTGCAACAAAAGTGAAGCATACATGTTGGTCGAAAGTGTTTCATCTAACCTATGAATTACTTTTCCGGTGAAAAGAGTGTTTCGAAATGAGGCAATCAATTTGGAATGATTAATTTTGTTATCAAGTCACCAAAAATAAAGCAAATAGAAGTTTTGAAAGTAGCAAAAAAATCAACCCCTAAAAAAACAGCGAAGAAGGCTGTTGCGAAAAAGACAGCTAAAAAGAAAACGGCAACAAAAAAAGTAGCAGCAAAACGGCAGACAAAAACAAAACCTGCTACTTTATCAGTCAATGATGTCATTATCGAAAGTATTCTGGAAAAAAAAGGAGAAAAAATTACAAGCATAGATTTTAAAAAAATTCCGGACACGGCAGCACGGTTTTTCATCATTTGCGAAGCAGATTCAACCACCCAGGTTCGTGCCATCGCGTACAATGTAACTGCAAAAACAAAGGAAACACTCAATGAAATTGCTTGGCATACTGAAGGAATAGCACAATCGGAATGGGTATTGATAGATTATGTGTCAACTGTGGTTCATATTTTTTTAAAGTCGAAAAGAGAATTTTATCAATTGGAAGATTTATGGAGCGATGCAATAATTCAGGAACACAACGATTAAAATTTTGTTAAAAAAAAACACAATTAATAACAGACGCACATGGCAGACAATCAGAAAGAGGATTTGGAAAAACAAAACGGAAAAATCAATATGAAAGCTCCTAAGTTCAATATTTATTGGATTTACGGAATTATTGCAGTTATACTTTTAGGAATGCAGTTTATCGGGTATAAGCCTGCAAGTGTTCCCATCAGCTGGGAAAAATTTAATAACGAAATGCTGCAAACCCACGATGTAGAAAAACTGGAAGTGGTGAACGGAAAATCAGTGGAAGTTTACATTAAAAAAGACCGCCTGACCGATGAAAAATATAAAACAGTTGCGAAAACAAACATCAATACAGTTAACGACGGTCCGCATTATACATTTAATATTTTAAGTGCCGATGATTTTTCGAAAAAACTAGATGCTGCTCAACAAACTTTTGCAGAAGCCGACAGAATTCCGGTATATCCGGTGGAACGCGCAAACTGGGGCGATTGGGTTGGTGTAGTGCTTCCAATCATTGTGATTATTGGTTTGTGGTTATTTGTGATGCGCCGTGTTGCAGGAGGCATGGGAGGCGGCGGCGGACAGATTTTCAATTTCGGAAAATCGAAAGCAACCTTGTTTGATAAAGGAACTAAAGTAAATGTCACCTTCAACGATGTGGCAGGTTTGGATGAAGCAAAGGAAGAAGTAATGGAAATAGTTGACTTCCTGAAAAATCCTAAAAAATATACTGCACTTGGCGGAAAAATTCCAAAAGGAGTTTTGTTGGTTGGCTCTCCCGGAACAGGAAAAACTTTATTGGCAAAAGCAATGGCTGGTGAAGCACAGGTTCCTTTCTTCTCTATTTCAGGTTCTGATTTTGTAGAACTGTTTGTTGGAATCGGAGCATCGCGTGTTCGTGATTTATTCAAACAGGCAAGAGAGAAAGCACCATGTGTAATTTTTATGGATGAGATAGATGCAATTGGTCGTGCGCGTGGTCGCAATGTGATGCAGGGTGGAAATGATGAACGGGAAAATACTTTGAATGCATTGTTAGTTGAGATGGATGGATTTGCAACTGATGCCGGAGTAATTATTCTCGCCGCAACAAATCGCCCCGATGTTTTAGACCCTGCTTTAATGCGCCCGGGAAGATTCGACAGGCAAATTTCTATTGACAAACCGGACATTGTTGGTCGCGAGCAGATATTTAAAGTGCATGTGAAAAATGTGAAGACACAAAAAGATATTGATGTAAAAGGTTTGGCAGA
>JAHEZG010000105.1 GCA_023251195.1 Chitinophagaceae bacterium
GAAAGGAAATATTCTGTTGGAATCGGTTCCGGGAACAGGCAGTGTTTTCACACTTGAGATTCCAAATAATAGCTGTGTTAATTAAGCTCATTAATAAAAAATTCAAAATAAAACTAAAATGAAAACGAGCAGTAATTTCAAAAAATCATTTTACAAAATCCGGCTGAAAAAATTATTTCTTTTCAGCTGGCTCACAATCCTGTTCGCAGGAATTTGTTTATTGTTTTGGAACAACGAACTGGTTTATAGTTTACCAACTCCCTTACCCGACAATTATAAATCAGTAAGTATCGGAACGCACATTGACCTGGCCGGAAAATTAAATTTCAGTGATGGCAAACCTTACCTGATACATTTTTTTAATCCTGATTGTCCTTGCTCAAAATTTAATATGCCTCATTTTAAATCGTTGGTAAATCAGTACAGCGATAAAATGAATTTTGCAATTGTTGTAATTAACAAAGACAAAGATTACACTTCAGAAGAAATTCAAAACAGATTTGGATTAACTGTTCCGGTTCTGTTTGATAAATCAATTGCCATTTCATGCGGGGTTTATTCTACTCCGCAAGCTGTTATTCTCGACCGTAATCAGCAGCTGTATTATCGTGGCAACTATAACAAAAGCAGGTATTGCACTGATGCTAAAAGTGATTTTGCACAAGCAGCAATTGACTCACTATTAAATAATAATTCGAATCCAATGTTTAGTCCTCTGGCATTAAAAGCTTATGGCTGCACTTTACCTGACTGTAAAAAATAAAAAATGAAAGAAAAAAATCCTGAACACGATAAGCACATAATTGCTTTCGATTCAAACATTAAAAACAAATCAGATAAGCTGATGAATTATTTTCTTGCCTTGTACTTCGTTGGCGGGCTTGTACTGGCATTCTTTTACGACACCTGGTTGGTTGCAATTGGTGTTGGCGGATTGTCGGTCGTGGCTTACTACTCCGCAAAAATTGCGTTGCCCGATTCAAATTTTTATCAGTATGTGTTGAGTGCTGTTGTCGGGATTTTCATGGCGCAGTATATCTATCAAATGCATGGACTTTTTGAAATGCACTTCATGGCATTCATCGGAAGCATCATGCTCATCACTTATCAGAATTGGAAATTGCAATTGCCTCTTGTATTGGTTGTGGTTATTCATCACGCCACTTTTGGTTATCTGCAGTTTATCGGATTCGCAGGAATTCACTTTACCCAGTTGGATTATATGGATCTGCAAACATTCATAATGCATGTAACACTCGCAGCAATTATTTTTTCGCTGTGTGGATTATGGGCTTATCACTTTAAAAAATTCAGTGAATTGCATTTGGAACAAACTTTCGAAATGGCAAAACTGCAGGAGGCCGAAGCACAAAAGGAGGCATTGATAAAAGCAAATTCGCAACTCGACAAATTTGTTTACAGCGTGTCGCATGATTTAAAAGCTCCGCTCTCGGCTATTATAGGAATCATTGACATCACGCTGAAAAAAACAGAAGAAGAATTAGTGATTAAACATTTGGAGATGATAAAAAAGAGTGCAAAAAAACTCGATGGATTTATTCTCGACATACTGGATTATTCACGAAACTCCAGAACAGAAATTAAAAAAGTGGAAGTTGACTTTAAAGAAATGCTTAGCGAAATAACAAGTAATCTGAAATACATGACCGATAAAGAGGTGGAAATTATTGTACATGTAAATCAGCAATCAAAATTTATTTCGGATCCAACCCGGCTGGGTATTGTTTTAAATAATCTGATTTCAAATGCTATCCGCTATCAGAACATAGAAGCAAATCCGTCGTTTGTTCATGTTGATCTTAATGCAACAGATAAAGAAGTCAGTATAAAAATTATGGATAACGGAATCGGAATCAGTAAAGAAAATCACGAAAAAATATTTGATATGTTTTATCGGGTTACCAATAATTCAGTGGGGTCAGGATTGGGGTTGTACTTAGTAAAAGAAACGATAGCTAAACTGAACGGGCAAATTGAAATTGAATCAGAATTAAATAAGGGCACCACATTTAACATTCACATACCAAACAATAATTAGGTTGAGTTAAAAAACCAATATCTTAAATGTAGTTATATTATTTCAACCCGGATGACAAAAGTCATCATGACATTTCTCACACTTCGAAACAATAAAAGAGAATGAAAGGTATCATTGATAAATCAGAAAAATAAAACTAAACGAAGCAAATGAAAATCGAACAAAAAAAACTTACTCCAGGTAAAATTTGGGAAACATTGCGACACGACAATTTTAACCCTTCATTATGCAATCTTGTTTTTGCATTCGGAAGCACTGATAGGTTAAGTGATCTATCGTTATATGAAAATATCAGGAGCACTTATCCCAATGCAGATATTATGATGAACTCAACTTCAGGAGAGATATATAATACAGAAGTAAATGATGAAACTGTTTCCTTAACTGCTATCAACTTTGAAAAGACTAAAATAAAAACCGCAACAGTTCAAATCAGTAATTTCCAAAATAGTTTTGAAGCTGGAAAAAACCTTGCCTGCTCTCTTGATTCAGCCAATCTTAAAAATGTATTTGTAATTTCTGACGGACAAAAAGTTAATGGAAGTGATCTTGTTCGTGGGCTTCAGGAATTTCTTCCTAAAGGGACCATTATAACTGGTGGGTTAGCCGGTGATGGTTCACGGTTTCAAAAAACGCTTGTTGGATTAAATGAGACACCTATTGAAGGAAGAATTGTTGCAATTGGATTTTATGGCGATTCACTCCTTATCACCTATGGAAGTGTGGGAGGGTGGGATTCGTTCGGACCCGAAAGATTAATTACAAAATCAAAAGATAATATTCTTTATGAGTTGGATGGAATTCCGGCGCTTGAAATTTATAAATCTTATCTCGGTGAATATGCTAATGAACTTCCAAGTTCCGGATTACTTTTTCCATTGAGTATTCGTCAAAAGGAATCTGATGATTACATTGTAAGAACCATACTTGCTGTAAGTGAAGAAGAAAAAAGTTTAACATTCGCCGGTAATATGACACAAGGGCATTTTGCCCGATTAATGAGAGCAAATTTTGATCGTTTAATTGAAGGAGCATCAGAAGCTGCTACTAACAGCATAAAAGAAGCAGAAGCAAAACCTGATTTGGCAATACTGATTAGTTGTGTAGGAAGAAAATTAGTTTTGAATCAGCGGATTGAAGAAGAAGTAGAAATGGTGCGAGCAATTTATGGTGATGACACAGCTATAACCGGTTTTTATTCTTACGGAGAAATATCACCTTCTTTTAATTTTATGAAGTGTGAATTACATAATCAAACAATGACTATAACCACATTAACAGAAAAATAATTAATGAATAAATTATTGTTACGCCAGGTTCAAAAATACTTAATTGATAAGGAGGAATTTTCTCCCGAGCTAAATAAAGTATTGTCAGTTATAAGTGAATCTTATGACCATTATGAGAAAGACCGTAAAATGCTTGAGCATTCAATTGAGTTAAGTTCTAACGAATTGGTTGAACTGAATAATAAACTTAAAAAAGAATCGGAAAAATTAATTGAAGCACAAAGCATTGCCAATCTGGGGAGTTGGGAATGGGATGTGATAAATGACAAACTATACTGGTCTGACGAATTATATAGGATTTTTGAAATTGATAAAAATGCATTTAAGGCCACCTACCAGGATTACTTTTCTTTCATTCACCCTGACGATAAAGCATATGCAAATAGTTCAGTATTAAAATGCTTTAAAGACCATCTTCCATTCTCCTTCGAAAGTCGCATTATTACCGGTAAAGGAGTCTTGAAAATATTATATGCTCAGGGTAAAGTATCACTAAACGATAAAGGTGAAGTAATAAAATTAACAGGTATCGGGCAGGATATTACAGATCGAAAACAATCAGAGTTGGCATTGCAAAATGCACACAGACAGATGCAAACTCTTTTCGAAAATATTGAAGAAGTCTTCTTTTCAGTTGATATGGTGAATTACCAGGTTTTACAAATGTCTTTTGCCTGCGAAAAAGTATATGGTCGGCAGAGACAAGATTTTTTTGAAAGACCCAACCTCTGGTATGAAATTGTTTTAGAAGAAGATAAAAAAATTATTGATGAAAATAACACGGCAATGAATGCGGGTAAATCTTTTTCTCAGGAATATCGCATTCAATACAATGAAAATACAATTCGTTGGCTGGAAACAAAAATTACTCCCACTCTGAATAAGGAAGGAAAACTCATCCGTATAGATGGTGTAACATCCGACATTTCAAAAAGAAGAGAGGCGGAGGAAATAATGAAAGCAAATAATGATGAATTGAAAAAGACAAATTCTGAACTCGACAAATTTGTGTACAGCGTATCACATGACTTGCGTGCCCCTTTGACCTCAGTCCTCGGAATTATTGACCTTACAGAAATGAAAACTCAGGAAGAACTTACAAAAAAGCATCTTCATCTGATTAAAAAAAGTGTGACAAAATTAGATGGTTTCATCTCCGATATTCTGGATTATTCCCGAAACGCAAGAGTAGAAATCAGAAAAGATGAAATACACTTTGATGAAATATTAGAAGAAATTACTGATAATCTTAAGTACATGAATGGTGCTGACAGTAAGGTGGACCTGCAAATAAAAATTAACAATGGTGTTCAATTCAAGTCCGACAGAAGTCGGCTGAATATTATTTTGAATAATCTTATTTCAAATGCAATTCGATACCACAATCCGAAATTGGAAAACCCGTATGTTAATATAACAGTAGATGTTTCGAGTGATGAAGTGCTCATTGCAATTAATGATAACGGCATTGGAATAAGCAAAGAATTTCATCAAAAAGTATTTGAAATGTTTTACCGTGTTTCAGAAAACTCTGTCGGCTCCGGGTTAGGATTATATATAGTGAAAGAAACTGTTGAAAAACTGAAAGGTAAAATAACGGTAGAATCTGAAGTAGGAAAAGGTACATCTTTCAACATTTCAATTCCAAACAACATTTAATTTTTAATAAATAAAAAAACATGAACGACTCTCCGCTATTAAAAAAAGTTATGGTCATTGATGATGACGATACCGCACTCTTCATTGCAGAACTATCGCTGCAACACTACAATGTTGCGGAAGAAATTATTTTAAAAAATTCGGCAAGAGCTGCACTTGATTACCTCGTTGCCAATGAAAGCAAGTGCGATTTACTCCCCGATATTATTTTTCTTGATATCAATATGCCGGGCATGAACGGGTTTGGGTTTATGGATGAATTTGAAAAATTGTCGTCGGTTATTAAAATGAAATGCAGCATCATGATGCTTACTTCTTCATTGGATATCAATGATTTTAAAAAAGCAAGTGCCAATAAATTTATTCACAGATTTATTAATAAGCCACTTGATAAACGGAAATTGATTGAAATTAAAAACGACAATCCGCGAATTACTTTTTTTCCCGGTCAGCAAAACAATAATGTAATTAATCACAAACTTTAAATAAAAAAAAACATGAACACACAACCTTATTGCAAAAAAATTATGGTCATTGACGACAACGAAATTGACCGTTACATTGCCCAGATGAATGTCGAGGGCGAAGAATTTGCCACGGAAATTATTCTGAAAGAATCTGCAAAAAGCGGATTGGAATATCTGCTGTCGCTGGAAAACAATCCGGAGGATTTACCGGAAATAATTTTTCTTGATATACGAATGCCGGATATTGATGGCTTCGGATTTCTGGATGAATACAATAAACTGCCTGAGGTGATCAGAAAGAAAAGTATCATCATGATGTTGTCATCTTCATTAAGTCCGGACGATCACGAGCGGGCAAACGGCAATGAATATGTCAATCGTTTTTTAACAAAACCTTTAGACAAGAAAAAACTCGATGAAATAAAAGCAACAGGAATTTCTATGCTGAAAGATGCTGCTTAAAAAATGTGTCAGTGAAATGAAAGGGAGGATTTTTTCCTCCTTTTTTTTTACAACTTAAGAAATTATTAAATGTAACATAACCCGTATTTCAGAGTAGGATGAATCATCAAAACACCTTGCCATGAAACCGTTAACCCGAATAAAGTTTGCTGAAAAAATTAAAAAGTATTTTAAATGCTTGTCCGTTTTTTCCGGGTTAATCATTTGTTTAAACACACTTACGGCGCAGGCACAAACCATTGATTATTCCATCACAGCAAATTTTATTTATCAGTTTACTAAATATTTCAGCTGGCCTGTTACACCTGTCAATGTATCATACACTGCCTCTTCTTCTTCATCAGCAGATTTTGTTATTGGAATTATCGGAAACCATGAGTTAGCTGATTACCTTCAACATACAACTATCAGTAAAAAAGTAGGAACGCAAAAAATAAAAGTGGTGGAATTTACCGGCGCCGAAAAAATATATGATTGCAATATTCTTTATGTAAGCAACGAGATGAGCAAGTGCCTGAAACAAATTATTACTCAGAATCAAACCGCACCGTTTCTTATTGTAACAGAAGGCGCCGGGTTAGCAACTAAAGGTTCATGTGTTAACCTTATTGTGGAAGATAATAAAGTGAAAATGGAAATTAATTTATCAAATATTCTCAGGCGAAATTTAAAAGTAGCATCTGAATTTCTTGGATTAGGAAAGGTTATTCAATCCTGAACTCAGTAGATATTTCTGAATGGGAAACTCGCAATCTTATTGCAAAATCAAAAAGTAAATTTATTTCGGCAAATTATTAAGCAGGTAAATTAAACCTGCAAAAATCACAAACAATAAAATCACTTTCCATAATATAGAAATTTGCCATGCACCGCAATAAATACAAGTGTCAGTATTTCTAAAAATTTCAGATCCGCACTTTCTGCAATGCTTATATCTTGTTTTCATTTGTGCGCAAATCTATTAATGAAATTATGAGTGATGTAATTACTTACCAGAATAATAGCATGAAAATTTTAGTCATATTTATAAATACAAAAAGGGTGAACCAACCTTCAAAGATTCACCCTGTTGTTTGCTATAATTCTCATCAAAAACAGCTGTCAGTTATAACGACTGGATTCTTGATTGGTTGTAAAATATTGCATGATTAAAATCAGCCGCATTAAATTTTTACTGCCTGATTTTTTCTAATATTGTCTGATTCTTAATGGTGATAACTCCACTACTGATTTCTATTGCTCTTTCTTCTTTTAAATCTGACAGCGACCTAATAAGCGATTCGGTTGCAGTGCCAACAATAGCCGCAAGATCATCGCGGGTAAAAGCAGTAGAGAAATTTTTGTTTGCACCTTCCTGATATTTTTTCTGCAAATCAAGCAATGCACCTGCCACGCGCTGCCGCACACTATCGTACGCTAATGAGAGTAATCTCTTTTCTTTTTCAAAAAGATCTTTTGAGAGCAACTGAATAAACTTTTGATTGATTTCAGGATTCTCTGCAACTAATTTTTTGAATACCTCTTTTGGAATCATGCAAACTTCTCCATCTTCCAACCCCACAGCAGTTTCGTGATGATTAATATTTTCCAGCAATGATAAGTATCCCAGAAAATCTCCTTGCTTGTGCAATCCGGTTATAAGTTCCTTATGATAATCGTTGGTTTTATAAGTTTTTATTTTCCCTTTAAGAATAAAGTAAAGACCGTTACAGGTTCTTCCTTCCTTATATAATATTTCCTTTTTCTTAAAATATTTTATCTCGTAATCCGAAGCAATTTTTTTGAGCGCTGTTAAATCGAGATTATCTTTTTCAGGCAAAACAGTTTCACCTTCCTTAATAATCACATTACCAAAATCAGATTGTTCCTGAAAAAAAATATCTGAAACAATTTTAACAGTGAGGGGCTTTACAATAAATTCAACAGCAATCTTATCTTCCTGTGCATGCTCCTTATCTTTAATATCTATAGAAGAAGTAAGCATGTAAACCTTAATCTGATTCTGAATGCACTCATCCAATTTTTCAAAATGTTTCAGAAAATCCCATCCGGTCCACGAAGGCATATTGATGTCAAGGAAAAGAACGGTAGGGATTTCCTTCCCTGTTTTCGAGTAATTACTGACAATGTATTCAAAACCATCTTCAGGTATAGTGAAGGTTTTAATTTCCACTTCGCTGTTAATTTCTTTAATCACACTCCGGCAAATCATATTGCTCACCGAGTCGTCATCAACAACAATAAAGCGATCTGGGATTTTCATAAATGTGATGTTATGTTTAATGGGTTAATAAAATTATTAAAAAAATCGTTCCTGCAATTGATTGTCAGAGTAGTTTGTTCATTTATAATTAAGTATTACAGAAAGTTGCTCCACTTTAATCGGCTTTACATAATATCCTTTTATCACACTGTACAGGCGTGATTTTTCCAGGTCATCAGTATCGGCAGAGGATGTAAGAATGAAAACATTTTTATAAATTTTTTGTTTCTGCAATTCATCCAAAAATTCCCATCCATTTATGTAGGGCATATTAATATCCAGCAAAATGGTGTCAATTTTTTTTCCTTAATCTGTTTGCAGAAACGCCAATGCTTCAACCGGGTTAGTAAATTGCCTGAATTCAATTTGGTTTGATTGAATGGAAAGCAAAGTTTGAATGATGTATTGGTAAGTTTCGTCATCGTCAAGTATTAAAGCTATCATAGAATATTTTTAGTGTGTAGTTTTTTTGTTTATCAATTATAATCAGCTCACCATTTCTTCCATCAGTTTAAACGAAAGTGGTTTCACTAAGTAACCTTTCACATCCGGATTATCAGATGCCTTTTGTTTATCGCTTGCATCAATTGAAGACGATAAAATATAAATGGTAAATTGATCTTTAATGTGCTTTGAAAACTGATGAAACTTTTCCAGAAACTGCCAGCCGGTTATTGCAGGCATATTTATATCGAGCAGTAAAATGGTATTTACTTTTTCTGCTTCCAGCGTGTATTCCTTTTCAATATAGGCAAGCCCTTTCAGCGGAGATTCGAACGCAATGACTTCCGCATTCTTCTTAATGTTTTTAATCACCATTTCACAAATCATGTGGTTGCTGTAATCATCATCCACTAATAAGTATCGTCGTTCGCTTTTCATAAAAAAAATGATTTTTGGGGGAGCAAAAATTTATTTTCGATTTTAATTTTCGGAGGTGTCTGTTTCCCAGTCGCGCGATTCAGGAAATTCAATGGTGAAAATTGTTCCGCTACCGGGTTCGCTTATTACCGAAATTTTTCCTCCCAATGATTCTACCTGTGTTTTCACCATGTACAATCCCATTCCTTTTCCTTCGGCGTGTTCAGTATGAAACCGTTTATACAACCCGAAAATCTGTTCGCCGCGGGCTGTCATGTCAATACCTAATCCATTGTCTTTAAAAGTGAGAATGATTTTATCATCCTCCCATCTGCTGCCTATTTCAATAACAGGATCAATCGTTCTGTTCCTGTACTTAATGCTGTTCGAAATCAGGTTATAGAAAATGCTGTGCAGATAAGTTCGAATGGTTCGCATGGTTTCAACTTTGAAATCAAACGAAAATATTACATGATTTACTTCCACCAATTTATTGATGCTGTAAAAAACATCTTTTGCGAGTGCTGTAAGTTTTATTGATTCCCGCTTTTCACTCAGTTGATTTTTTACCTGAAGAATATTATTCAGATCGTTGATGACTGCATCCAGCTTATTTACAGATTTGGATAATTCATTACTGCACATTTCTTTTTGCTCAGCAGAAATGGTTGCCGATTTCATTAAATCATTTAGCCCCATAATATTTGCAATGGGTGCGCGAAGATTGTGCGATACGATGTAAGAAAACTGTTCAAGGTCATTGTTTCGCTTTATAATATCCGAGGTGATTTTTTCTTTCTCCATCTGATTATTTCTTTTTTCGCTGATATCTGAAATCATGGCAATAGCTCCCATGTATTTTCTATTTTCATCAGTAATGGGGCTTGCAGAAAGATGAGTCCATATTTTATTTCCGTTTTTAGAAATGTATGGAAGCTCAAAATCTTCAGCGATACCGATTTTTCTGTTTTCCATTTTCTCTTTTGCTATTGCTTTTCCTTCATCATCCATTAAATCAAAATTTGTTTTACTCAGCATTTCGTCAATGGAGTAACCAAATAATTCTGTAAAACGCTTATTCACAAAAACAGTTTTGTTGTTTTCATCTATCATCCAGATTGCTTCGCGTGTGGTTTCAACAATTTGTCGGTAGCGTTCTTCGCTTTTATCAAGTGCATCCTCTGCATTTTTTCTCTCTGTTACATCTCTGAAATTATCTACAATACCATTCAAGGCAGGGTCGTGCAGCAAATTTGTTAATGTACCTTCCAGCCAACGCCAGGTACCATCCTTGTGAATCATTCTGCTCGGTCTCACAGGAATAGATACTCCGGGACTAATCAGCACTTGCTCCCATACTTTTGCCGCCCATGCAACATCATCAGGATGGAACATGGTAAACAAATCGAGTTGCAGAGTTTCTGCTTCTGTATATCCTAATACATTTTTTACTGTAGGTGAAATATAAAAGGGTTTGCCTTCAGCAGTAAGAATAACTACTGCATCAGCACCGTTTTCTACTAACGCACGAAATCGCTTCTCATTTTTAATTACTAATTCTTCTGTGGCCTTATGCTTTTTTTCTTTATCGTACAAATCAAAGGCAAAAGAAATATCGCCGGTTGCTTCAACCAATAATTTTATTTCGTCGTCATCAAAAAAATTAAGTTCGGTGGCATACAAATTAAAAGCGCCGATTATGTTGCCTGATTTTCTGATTGGTAAAGCAATACATGATTGAATACCATGCTTTGCAGCAAAGGGTCTCCAGCTTTCCAATTCCAAATCATGTTGAATGTCATTACATATATAATAAGTGCCAGTGCTCAATACATAATCCAGAGGTCCTTTCTTTTGATAGGGAACATTGTTAAATAATTTTATTTCATCAGCAGGAATTCCGTTATGACCGGCAAGCATAATTTTTTTGTTAGCCATATCAAACATACCGATCCACGCCATTTTAAATTTGCCGAAGTCCATTGCAATTCTGCAGGCATTATTAATTAGTGTTTCCTCATCTTTAATGTGTACGATGCTCTGATTGATT
>JAHEZG010000106.1 GCA_023251195.1 Chitinophagaceae bacterium
TAGGTCACACAGGTGTGTGGTCAAATGGGGTGAGTGTGTTTAATGCTGATGATGCGCAGACATATAACAATCAAGGCGTATGGCATCGCAATGCATACTTCTGGGAAGGCGCAAGTTTTGACGATTGCCTCGGGCATCCGGCTCCGAATGGCGAGTATCATCATCATGTAAATCCAACTTGTTTGTACAACGATGCTGATAGTTTAGTGCACTCACCTATTATAGGATATTCATTTGATGGCTTTCCAATTTATGGTGCGTATGGTTTTACAAACACAAACGGAACCGGTGCTATAAAAAGAATGACTCAATCGTATCACATCAGAAACATTATTGACCGCACAACTTTACCTGATGGTTCTACGGCAAGTTTTGCAGGGCCGACCATTAATGGCACCTATCCATTGGGTGCCTACATTCAGGATTATGAATACATACTTAGCTCCGGAGATCTGGATGAACACAACGGACGATTTTGTGTAACTCCGGAATATCCATTGGGAACTTATGCATACTTCGTTACAATTGATGCAGCATTAAATCCTGTATACCCATATACTATGTGCGGAACATACTATGGGGTGGTGCAAGCAGGAAATACAGGTGGACCAACCAGCGGACACAATACCATTACTGAAAGCACAACAGTTTACAACGGAACTTCTACTATCAGTGAAATTAAAGCAGCAATAAAATTTCAATTGACTCCGAATCCTGTTAATGATTATGCCTGCTTTTATTTTGATCCAACAAGTGCAAACAACATTAAAGGCGATTTGTATAATGCGAACGGACAATTATTGGAAACAATAAATAATCTTCAGCCAGGTATCAACTACTCATTTGATTTTACAAAGTATGCAGCCGGAAATTATTTTATGCATTTTACTTCGGGTGATGTGGAGGCGGTGCAGAAAATTTTAATTGTGAAATAATTCAGTGAAAAATATTTTCTGATACTGAATAAAATTCACTCTGATATTTTTCTTCAATTTTATTTTTAATCTTTTTACTTTTTTGCGTTGTGTATAATTTGTGAATAAAAAGAATTGGTGCACCGATGCACCACATGCATTGCGCATATCTTTGACCGAGATTGAAAACACAAATAAAATTTTCAATTTTTTCTGAATGAGAAAAGTAATATGTATTGCAAATCAAAAAGGCGGAGTAGGAAAAACTACTACTGCAATTAATCTGGCTGCAAGTTTGGCGGTGCTTGAATACAAAACTTTGCTGATTGATGCTGACCCGCAAGCCAACTCAACTTCAGGTTTGGGAACCGACCCGAAAAAAGTGAAGAAGAGTATTTATGAATGTTTGATTGGTGAAGCGAAAATTAAAGATTGCATTATTGAAACTGATACTCCGAATTTATATATACTGCCATCGCATTTAGATTTGGTGGGTGCTGAAATTGAATTGATCAATCATCCCGATCGCGAAAAAATTATGAAGGGCGTGCTGGATGAAATAAGAAAAGAATATCGTTTCATTATCATTGACTGTTCTCCCTCATTGGGTTTGATTACAGTGAATGCACTTAGCGCTGCCGATTCAGTTTTGATTCCGGTACAGTGCGAATTTTTTGCATTGGAAGGATTGGGAAAATTATTGAACACAATTAAAATTGTTCAGAACCGATTGAATCCGGTGTTGAACATTGAAGGAATTTTACTGACCATGTACGACCAGCGTTTGAATTTGTGCAATGAAATTGTTGAGCAGGTGCAAATGCATTTTCAGGAATTGGTTTTCGAAACCATTATTCACCGCAATACTAAATTAGGTGAAGCACCAAGTGTGGGAAAATCAGTGGTGATGTATGATGCCGATAGTAAGGGCGCAGTGAATTACCTGAACCTTGCGAGAGAGATTCTGCAAAAAAATGATTTGACAAAAATTAAAACGAAGGATAAAATATTAGACCTCGAACCAAATGAGTAAGGGCAAGGAAGCATTGGGCAAGGGCATTCGCGCCTTGCTTGATGACATTGATTTATCACTTCAATCACCAAAAGGTCAAACTGAAAAAAATACTGTTCCGCAAGGGCAGAGTTTTGTATTGCCATTGGAAGGCATTGAAGTAAATCCGTTTCAACCACGCGTTGATTTTGACCAGCAGAAATTAACTGAGCTGGCCGACAGCATTCGTATTCACGGAGTGATACAACCGATTACTGTTCGGAAAATTTCAGGAAATAAATATCAGTTGATTGCAGGTGAGCGTCGCTTGAAGGCATCGCACATGGCGGGCATAAAAGAGATACCAGCTTTTGTTCGCATTGCCAACGACCAGGAAATGCTGGAGATGGCATTGATTGAAAACACGCATCGCGAAGATTTAAACAGCATTGAAGTTGCTATTAATTATAAGCGATTGATTGATGAGTGCGATTTGAAACAGGAAGAATTAGCTGAGCGTGTAGGCAAGGACAGAACAACTGTCACTAATTATTTGCGCTTGCTGAAATTGCCTCCGGATATTCAGGTGGCAATAAAAAATAAATCAATCAGCATGGCGCATGCGCGTGCTTTGATTACGATTGAGAATCCATTGGTGCAATTGCACATTTTTAAAGAAGCAATTAAAAACGGACTGAGTGTTCGGCAGGTGGAGCTAATGGTTCGTGAAAATGCTGCGCCTAATAAAAAGAAAACTGCAGCTGCTAAAGAGCCTGCGCTTCCATATGAGTACAAACGCATTCAGGAAAAACTGCAATCGCATTTAGGTACTCGTGTGAGTTTGAAAAGACTTCGCGGTGGCAAAGGTGAAATCAGTATAGCTTATTTCAGTGATGAAGACCTGGCTCGTTTAACAGAAATTATTGAAGGTCGTTAATAATTCAGAATGAATTTTCTGAAAAAAAATTTTCTCCTCTTATTTATTTTAAGCAGTGCAACTTGTTTTGCACAGAAGGATTCCACTTCAAATAAAAGTGCGAATGATAACAGCGCGAAAAAAACTTTTCATTTAATTCCGAAAGAACACTCGCCAAAGTTCGCCGGCATTTTATCAGCGGTAATTCCGGGTACAGGCCAGGCTTACAATAAAAAATACTGGAAGATGCCGATTGTATATGCATCTGCTGCAACAGCGGGATATTTTATTTATCGCAACTATACGATTTATAAAAATTTTAAAGATGCTTATATTTTAGCTGGTGATACTAATTTGATGAATAACATTATTTCATTCACAGTTTGGAATCCAATTAAGAAAGAAATTTTTTATCCTGAATTGTACGACCAACCACGCAAAGCAGATATTCAGGATATTTTCAGAAAATATTTGGATTACAGTATTGTGGCAGGAGTAGCAGTGTATGGTTTAAATATTATTGATGCAGTGGTTGATGCGCACTTGTATGATTTCAATGTCAGCGATGATTTGAGTATGAATATTCATCCGGAACTTTTTTATATGAGGTCATATAAAATGGTTTCAGGTTTCACACTTCAATTAAAATTCTGATAAATGAATAACCGCAAAGGCGCAGAGACTCAAAGTTTTTTTCTTTTTTATAATACCTTTCATTTATGAAAATTGCTTTGATAGGTTATGGTAGGATGGGAAAGATGATTGAATCAATCATCAAGGATAATGGAACACACGAAATTGTTTTTGTAGCCACTTCAAAAAATATTAATGAACTAACTCCAAATCATTTTACTGATTGCAATGCAGTGATTGATTTTTCCATTCCAACTGCTGTTCTTGCAAATGCAAAAATTGTTTTAGCAGCAGGGAAGCCACACATTATCGGTACAACCGGTTGGTATGATAAAATGGAAGAGCTAAAAAATTTATGCTCAAAGCAAAATGGTTGCATTGTTTACGGAAGCAATTTCAGCACCGGAGTGAATTTATTTTTTTTGATGAATGATTTTATAGCGAAGCTGATGAAGACACAAAAAAAATATCATGTGTTTATTGAGGAAACTCATCACACTCAAAAAAAAGATTCGCCAAGTGGAACTGCCATCACGCTTGCAAATAGTATTTTGGAAAACAGAAGCTGGATGAACGAGTGGACCAACTCAACTGAGCTGACTGATAAAGATGCTGATGAAACCAAGCTGGCAATTATTTCAAACAGAGATGGTGATGCGATTGGCGAGCATGTAGTGACTTATTATTCTGAAAATGATTCCATTCAGATTGCACACGAAGCATTTGACCGCAAAGGTTTTGCAGAAGGTTCTATAGTGGCTGCTGAATGGGCTTTGAACAAAAAAGGATTTTTTTCTTTCAGAGAAGTAGTGAAAGAAATGTTCGAGAATGCTGAATGATAACACGGACAATTGCTCATTGATTGGGGAAATCAGAAAATAGAAATCTGACTTGCTGATATAATTTTACTTTCGCATACAATAAAAATGACAAATCAGCATTATATCGTCCGTCTTAAATAATCATTTAAATAGTAAAAATTAAAATAATGAATTGGAAATTCTGGAGAAGAAGTACCACAAGAAAATCAAAATCAAGAGAATGGATTGAAGCATTAGTGTTTGCAGTGATTGCCGCAACTATCATTCGAACATTTGCCATTGAAGCCTACACCATTCCAACACCATCAATGGAGAAATCACTTTTAGTTGGTGATTTTTTATTCGTTAGCAAAATGCATTATGGTGCCCGAACACCAATGACTGTGTTGAGTTTTCCGTTTGCGCATAACACGATGCCATTGTTCGGAGGCAAATCTTATCTCGAGTGGATTGAATTGGGTTATCATCGCTTACCCGGATTCAGCCACATAAAAAATAATGATGTAGTAGTGTTCAATTATCCCATGGAAGATTTTCGTCCGGTTGATAAGCGCGAGAATTATATTAAACGATGCATCGCCATACCGGGCGATACTTTAAAAATTATTAATGCCGAAGTTTATATCAATGGAAAGAAGAACTGGAAAGCACCAAATCGCCAGGAAGATTATCTGGTTTATACTGATGGAAGTGCCATCAATGAAAAAGTTTTGAATGAATTACACATCGATGAAGGCGGCCCTACCAATGCCACCGGCACTTACAATTTTCATTTGACTGATGCAGGTGTTGACGCATTAAAGAAATTACCGAATGTTAAAAAAATAGAGCCGCTAGTTTTGCAGGAAGGGTTTAATCCTGAAACTTTATTTCCAGGCGACCCGAAACATTATCCTTTCAACTTAGATAATTATGGTCCGATTGTTCTTCCCAAAAAAGGAGTTACAGTTCCACTTACTCTTGAAAACATTGCACTCTATACACGAATCATCACTGTTTATGAAGGACACAAACTTCAGATGAACGGAGATAAATTTGTGATTGATGGAAAAGAAGCCGGTACTTATACTTTCGAAATGGATTATTACTGGATGATGGGTGACAACCGCCACAACAGTGCTGACTCACGCTTCTGGGGTTTTGTTCCCGAAGACCACATTGTAGGTAAAGCCTGGTTCATCTGGATGAGTTGGGATAAGGACGGAAGTTTCTTCAGCAAGATTCGCTGGGGAAGAATATTTAACGGCATACACGGAGGAGAATAACTTCGTTTACTTTTTCTTAGAAATTTTTATAATTAAAAATCCGCTTCGGTTTAGTTGAAGCGGATTTTTTTTTAGAAAATTTTTCTTTAAGAAATAAATTTAACAGAAATGGAAATTTCAATGCTGTAAATTTCAAATTATAATTTAGCAAGTGCCAGATTCAAATCATCAATTATATCTTCTGCATTTTCAATTCCTACCGACAGGCGAATTAAACCATCAGTAATTCCAAACTTCAGGCGCTCCTCTTTTGGAACAGGCAAGTGACTCATGCTTGCCGGATGCTGAATAATAGTATCAGCAGTTCCCAACGAAACTGCAAGCGTACAAAATGAAATATTATTCATCATTTCTATTCCAGCTTGCAATCCGCCTTTCAACTCAAAACTTAACATGCCGGTGAAATTTCGCATTTGTTTTTTTGCAAGCACATAATCAGGATGCGATTTTAAACCACAATAATTTACATGCGCAATTTTTGTATTCGTTTGCAGGTGCTCAGCAATTTTCATTGCATTGCTGCAATGCCGCTCCATTCTTAATTCCAAAGTTTTCATTCCCTGCACTAATGTCCATGCATCAAATGGATTTCCACTTGCTCCAATCAGTTTTAAAACCGGAAAGACTTTTTTATTAAAGAAAGAAATATCTTTTCCAAGCAATACACCACCAATGGCAGTGCCGTGACCATTTAAATATTTTGTGGTAGAGTGTAAAACAAAATCAACATTGTATTGAAAAGGTTGTTGCAGGTATGGTGTTGCAAATGTGTTGTCAACGGCGCAAAAACAATTGTACTTTTTAGCCAATGAACTCAGTGCTTCAATATCATAACAATCCATTGTTGGGTTCGATGGAGTTTCAATGTAAATCATTTTGATTGTGGAATCTTTCTTTAGCCAATCTTCCACCACCGATAAATTTTTTAACTCAACTATTACCGGGCAAATATTTAACGGCTCCAGAATTTTATGAAGCAATTCATTGGTACCGCCATACAATGTTCCTTGCGTAATTACTTTTTCGCCTGGCTTTAAACAGGAGAGAAACAATGCGGAGATGGCACCCATTCCGCTGCTGAAAACTTTTGATGCCAATTCTAATTGCTCTCCATTTTCATTCTTTAGATTCCATGCTTCTAATGCAGCAATTTTTTTCTCGGCCATTTCAACTGTCGGGTTGTGCCAGCGACCATAGATGTATCCTTCCCGTTCTCCTTTAAAAATCTGCATGAGTTCATTCGCATCGTCATAGGCAAAAGTCGATGTCGGATAAATTGCTTCGTTATGTGTGTTCACTGCTTTATGTAAATCAACCTGCGAGTGCACGCAGGTGCTTCCGAAACCTTTATAAATTCTTTTTGTTTTATCGTTCATGAAAATAGGAATTTAGCTGGCGCAAAAGTGCAGAATTTTTTTTGTCGGATACTTTAACCTTAATTTTACTCAACATTTAAATTATGGCTTTAAATAAATACATACGGCTTTATACATCTTACAATGTTTGGGCAAACAAACAAATGGGCGAAGTAGCCATTGGTCTGGAAGACTTTGATTTTGATGCAGAGGTAAACAGCAGTTTTAATTCCATACGAAAAACATTTTTACACATTTGGGATGCAGAGTACATCTGGCTTTCGCGTATTCAGGAATTGCAACCGAAAAATATACCCAGTAAATTTTTTAATGGAACCAAGGATGGATTAATAAAACAATTTATAGAAACAAGTTCAGCGTTTGATGAAATGGGTGCTTGTCAGAATATTCTGAGCCTGGAAAGAATAATAGAGTACAAGTTGCTGAATGGTGAAAGTGGCCGGAGCAGAATTTATGAAGCCATCATGCATTGCATGAATCACAGCACTTATCATCGCGGGCAATTGGTTACACTTTTTCGTCAGACCGGCGTTAAAACTATTCCGTCAACTGATTTAATTCAGTTCACCCGGTTGGAACAGAAAAATAAGATGACAAATTATTGAGTTCTGTACTTCAACAAGCTTACTACAAGCTCTTGATGATGGTTCAATAAATGCGTACTTCAACAATCTTTCGACAATCTCAAGATGACAACCGAAAAAATTTTAACTTCAAATTAATTTCAACAAAAAAATTTTATGGAAAATATTTTTGATAAAGCAAAAGAAGCATTTGAAAAAATTACGGAAGGTGTGAACGATTTTATTCAAATGGATAAGGCTGAAGTGATTCAGGAGTTTAAAAATTCAACAAAGGAAAAAGCAAATGCCATTTTAGATGAAGTAACCAACTTAAGCGAACACATGATTAAGTCGGGTTTTGAGTTGATAGAAATAAATACATCACTCGGGTTGCCTCCGACTTTCAGTTTAACTTATCATTTTTTAAATGATGTTTCTGAAGAAGACCGGAAAAATATACTGGACGAAAACAAGGATAAAAAAATAACCACCATCATTCTGAAAACTTTATTCAAGTCAGCAACCTATGCAAAATCCTTAAAGCTTGGAAGTTTTAAATTAAACGAAGTAAATATTCAATTGGGTTTATTGCCCGAAGTAGGAGTTAAATTCAGGAAATAAACTATTTCCGGAAATTTCAGAATTAGTTATTGAAAATAATTAGACTGAGCGATCTCAATTATCTAATTTATTAGTGGAAATTTACTTCGAAGTACAGTATTCTAAATCAGTATAAAAACAGAACCTGAGTGCTGCCTTTATTTTTATTAACAGAATATAATTTTTATAAGTCACTAATATTAATTCTAATTTGCACAAACAATTTATTGAAAAATGCATATGGGATTGATTTTAATCTTGATTTAAAATAAATTATAAATGAAAAAGGAAAACACCATTAAAACCATACAGAAAAAAGTGAAAGCAATAGTGGCGAAAAAGAAATCGGCGGCAGCGAAAAAATCAGCAATAAAAAAAATAAAGCGCATCAATAAAAAATTTATTACTGCTCCGATATTCGAGCGCATAACTGATGCATTTATGGCATTGGATAAAAACTGGTGTTTTACTTATATGAATAAAAAGGCCGGCGAAATTTTTAATTGCATACCCGAGCAAATGATTGGCAAGCATATCTGGACCGAATTTGCTGAAGGAATAAATCAATCATTTTATCAGGCCTATCAGCAAGCCATGATGGAACAAAAATATATGCGTCTTGAAGAATATTATTTGCCTTATGATAAATGGTTTGAAAATCATGTGTATCCATCGCCGGATGGATTGACTATTTATTTCAGAGACATTTCTGAAAAGAAATTGGAAGAGGAAAGCCTGCGTATGGCAAACCAACGGTTGACCAAGCATTTGAGTAATACCCCATTGGCTGTAATTGAATGGGATAAAAATTTAATAGTGCAAAAATGGTCGGCTGCTGCCGAAAAAATATTTGGATGGAATGAAATTGAAGTGGTAGGAAAACATTTTGATGAATTTAACTTAGTGTATGAAGAAGATGCAGCCGCAGTTGGCAAAATTGTAAATGAATTAATGACCGCAGCGGTTGACCAAAACAAAATTCTAAACCGAAACAGAACAAAGGATGGAAAAATTATTTATTGCCATTGGTTCAATTCAGTTTTGAAAGATGAAAGCGGAAGCACCACTTCCATCATGTCGTTAATAAAAGATGAAACAGAAAACACAATAGCGCAGCAGCAAATAATTAAAGAATCAAAATTGCTGAACGATATTATTGATGGCATTCCGGGTGTATTTGCCATACGCGATGAGCATAAGTTGCTGCGATGGAACAAACAACTCGAAATAATATCAGGCTATTCAGCAGCCGAATTAAAATCAATAAATCCCATTGATACATTTTATACTGAAGAGGATAAAAAAACAGTAAAAGAGCGAATTGCAAAAGCATTTAATACTGGAGAATCGGAATTGGAAGTTTCCTTTCTGACAAAAAGCGGAAACAAAATACCCTTCTATTTTAAGGGGCAGGCCATACAATACGATGGTAAAAAATGCATGTTCAGTATAGGTATTGATATTACCGAACGGAAAAGGGTAGAAGCAGAAATAAAAAAAAACGAATTGCTTTTTCAGGCAATGGTTGAAAACAGCGAGAGCATTATTGTCTTAACAGATAAAAACTTCAAAGCCTTTTACCGTTCACCTTCAACAAAAAAAATTACCGGATGGACAAATGAAGAAAGTGATGAAATTGGTTCTTATGAACTGACTCATCCTGATGACAGGGAAAAGGTGAAAAAGTTTATGGAATCGGTGTTAAAAAATCCCGGAAAATTATCTCCGTTATCAATTCGTGGTAAAAATAAAAACGGAGGATATGTTGAATTGGAAGGAACAGCAATAAATTTATTAAACGACAATAACATAAAAGCTATCGTTACCAATCTTCATGATGTTACTGAGCGAAAAATGATTGAAGAAAAAATAATAAAGAGCGAAGCCAAATATCGCCGCGTGGTCGAAAATATTCATGAGTCGTTAATTATAGAAGACAATGATGGCAAACTTATTTATGCCAATAGTGAGTTCACTAAAATATTCGGATTCACTCCTGAAGAATTTAATAATTTATCGTTAAAAGATTATACCTCCAAAGAATCTTATAATGAAATTGCTGAACGGCACAATAACAGAATTAATGGAATTCCGGTTGACGAAGAATTTGTTTACAAAGGATTACGAAAAGATGGAAAAGAAATATGGATTGAAGCCAGAGTTTCTTCACTTTATGAAAATGGTAAAATAGTTGGAACACAATCATTAGAACGGGATATAACGGCGCGTAAACTTGCTGAAGAAAAATTAAAAAAAAGCGAGGAGCGTTATCGGTCACTCATCGAGCAGGCATCGGATGCAATAATGCTTACTGATTACAATGGAAATTTTATTGATGTAAATGAAAGTTTGTGCTTGATGTTTGGTTATACGAAAGCTGAATTAGTAGGCATGAACATTTCAAGTTTGATTGAACCTGAGCAATTAATAATTCGACCAATTGCATTCGAAAAATTAAAAGAAGGTTTTCATGTATTCAACGAAAGAAGAATGATGCATAAAAACGGTACCATAATTAATGTTGAAGCCAATGTAAAAGGGGTAAATGATAATATGGTGCTTGCCATTGCTCGTGATATAACCGACAGAAAAATTGCCGAAGAGAAAATAAATAAATTACATGACAGCTATATCACTTTAATGAACAATGTTGATGGCATTGTGTGGGAAGCAGATGCAAAAACATTTGAATTCAGTTTTGTAAGCAAGCAAGCTGAACGATTACTCGGCTACCCAACAGAGCAATGGATTAATGAACCAACTTTTTGGGCCGATCACATTTATAAAGACGACCGCAATTGGGCAGTTGACTATTGTGTTAAGTGCACACTTGAAAAAATCCCTCATGAATTTGAATACCGAATGGTTGCACTTGATGGTAGAATAATCTGGCTTCGCGATATTGTTTCGGTTGAAGTGGAAAATGATAAGCCGGTTAAACTCAGGGGTATTATGGTGGATATAACTGAACGAAAAGCAGCGGAAGAAATTATTAAAAAAAGCGAAGAG
>JAHEZG010000107.1 GCA_023251195.1 Chitinophagaceae bacterium
TCAATGGATGCATAGATTCTACAACATCTATCGTAACAGTAGGACAATATGCAGTGGTCGATATCTTCATCGGACCAACAGAAGGCTGTGAGCCGCTCACGGTTTACTTCCTCAACAACACAACAGGAGCAGCAAGTTATGTATGGAACTTTGGCGATGGCACAGCATCAAGCGATACAAGTCCAACTCATACTTACAGTACCGGAACCTGGTATCCATCCATCGTCATCACGAGCACCACAGGATGTGTGACAACAATAAATCCGCTCGATACAATATGGGTGCACCCATTGCCAACAGCCGACTTCACAAGCAATCCAGATTTTGGAATCACGACGATACTGGAATATGCGGACTATGAATTTACGAATCAGTCAACAGGAGGCGACTTCTACCAATGGATGTTCGGCGATGGCACCGGCGACACAACCGTGGATGCAACGCATACTTACACCGCATCGGGCAACTACGATGTAACACTGATAGCTACCACGCAGTATGGATGTGCCGATACATTAACAAGAACACCTATCGTTATAATAGACGAACCAAGTTTGTGGATACCGAATGCATTTACACCGAATGGTGATGGAGTGAACGACTTCTTCGGAATTTACGGCACGAGTATTAAGAATTATAAAATGAAAATATTTGACCGCTGGGGCGAAATGATCTTCCAGAACGACGATTACTTCCCGACCTGGGATGGAATGTATCACGGCAAGCCGCTGAATGTGGGCGTATATGTTTACCTTGTTCAGGTCGATTATAAAGACGGCACCACCATGTGGCGCAAGGGCGATGTGACGCTGATAAGGTAGGGAGGGGAAACAATTCACTAAGGTGTGGTAATATTTTAACAAGACAATATTCGTTGTCAATTCCTTTCGTTCTATTTTCGCGCGCAGATGTTAATCAGAAGTAAAAGTCCTTTGCGCATTGGTCTTGCAGGCGGTGGAACCGATGTTAGTCCATATTCAGATTTATATGGGGGTGTAATTTTAAATGCTACAGTAAGTATGTATGCGTATGCCACCATTGAACCAACCTCTGATGGAAAAATTATTTTGCATGCTATAGATAAAAATGAATTGGTTGAATTTAAAAGCATAGAGGAATTACCGATTGATGGAACGCTGGATTTATTGAAAGGAATTTATAACCGTGTAGTTCGTGATTATGTAAAGAAACCATTGAGTTTTCGATTATCAACTTATGTTGATGCACCTGCCGGAAGTGGTTTAGGTTCATCATCATCATTGGTGGTTGCAATACTTGCAGCATTTTGTGAGTGGCAAAATATTCCACTTGGTGAATATGAAATAGCAAAACTGGCTTTTGATATTGAGCGAAAAGATTTAGCTATGGCAGGTGGAAAGCAGGACCAATATGCGGCTGCGTTTGGTGGGTTTAATCTGATGGAATTTTATAAGGATGAAAAAGTGATTGTTAATCCGTTGCGCATAAAGGAAAATTACCTGAACGAAATGCAATTCAGTTTGCTCTTATATTATACCGGCACCAGCAGGTTGAGTTCAAAGATTATTGAAATGCAGAGTAAAAACATTTCGCAGAAAAACGATAAATCAATTGAAGCAATGCATCAGTTGAAAGTACAAGCGGTGCGAATGAAGGAAGCTATATTAAAAGGAAATCTGAATGAAATTGGTGAAGTGTTAAATGAAGGATGGCAATCGAAAAAACAAACAGCAGATGGTATCAGCAATCCGTTGATTGATGAGATTTATGAAACAGCATTAAAAACAGGAGCAACCGGAGGAAAAATTTCAGGTGCAGGTGGCGGTGGATTTATGTTCTTTTGGTGCCCGAATCATACAAGGTACAAAGTGATTGACAGGCTTCATCAATTTGGTGGTGAGTTCAGAAGATTTCAATTTACTTCCAATGGTGCTATGACCTGGATAGTTAAGTAAAATAAAAATTTAAAGTATATTTTAAAATCAGAAATGAATTCAGAAAAAATAAATTCGATTATAAAATCATCAATAGAAGTAAAACAAAAACTTCTTTCCGATGAAAAATTAGTGAACACATTAATTGATGTTACAACAGCCTGGTGCAAAGCATTAGAAGCGAACGGAAGAATTTTATTCTGCGGAAATGGTGGAAGTGCAGCTGATGCACAACACATAGCCGCCGAATTAAGCGGTCGTTTTTATTTTGACCGTGAACCATTGGATGCTGAAGCGTTGCATGTAAATACTTCTTATCTCACAGCGGTTGCAAATGATTATTCGTACGATGAAGTGTATTCGAGAATGGTGCGTGCAAAGGGAAAAAAAGGAGATGTACTGGTTGGAATTTCTACTTCCGGAAATTCTGCGAATGTGATTAAAGCAATGGAGCAGGCCAGGAAACAAGGAATGATTGTAGTGGCAATGACAGGAGAGAAGGGTGGAAAGATGCGGGACTGTTGTGATTATCTCATTAATGTTCCATCAAATGACACCCCACGAATTCAGGAATGTCATATAATGGTAGGACATATTTTGTGTGAGTTAACTGAAGAACAGTTATTCAAAAAAAATGCTTGACACAGCAATTATTCTTGCAGGAGGTTTCGGAACCAGATTACAAAGTGTGGTAAAAGATTTACCAAAACCAATGGCTCCGGTAAATGGAAAACCATTTTTGGAATATGTTTTAAAATATTGTGCATTAAATGGAATTACAAAATGCATATTAAGTGTTGGGTATAAGTCCGATCTGATTCAGAATTATTTCAGAAATAAATTTTTGAATATGGAATTGGAATATTGTGTGGAAGAAAATCCACTCGGAACAGGCGGTGCAATAAAGGCCGCGATGAAATTTACAGATGCAGAAGAAATTTTAATTTTAAACGGAGATACTTTTTTTGATGTTCCGGTTAATGAAATGTACCTGCTGCATAAAAAAAATAATTCGGATTTAAGTATTGCACTCAAGCCAATGAAAAATTTTGACCGGTATGGAATCGTAAACATTGAAAGCGATTTTTCAATATCTGGATTTGAAGAGAAAGCATTTCGAATTGATGGAAATATTAATGGAGGAATTTATATTGCCAATAGAAATATGATGAATCATTTTCCTGATTCTGAAAAATTTTCTTTCGAAAAAGAATTTCTAGAAACTAAAATTGGAAAGGTGGAAATGAGTGGGTTTGTTTTCGACAACTATTTCATCGACATTGGAATTCCGGAAGATTATCAAAAAGCACAGAATGAATTTAACTGACTTGCAAATTGATAGGGGCTGGACTTTGTTTCTTGACAGAGATGGGGTAATTAATAAAAAAATAGAGAATGATTATGTCCGTAATCTGGAAATGTTTGAATGGATTGACGGAAGTAAGGAGGCAATAGTTTCACTTTCAAAAATATTCGAAAAAATTATTGTTGTAACCAACCAACAGGGAATTGGAAAAGAATTAATGACAGAAGAGGATTTAAATGAAATTCATTCCTATATGAAATCAGAAGTAGAAAATTCAGGTGGAAGAATTGCTGCTGCTTATTACAGTCCGCATTTAAAAGAAGAAAATAATAGTATGCGGAAACCAGGTACAGGAATGTTGTTGAAAGCAAAACAGGATTTTCCTGAAATAGAATTTGCAAAATCTATTATGGTTGGCGATTCAATATCAGACATGGAAATGGCCTCCAAACTCCGATTATACAAAGTTTGGGTTGGTGAAGATATTCCTGATTATATTAACGCAGATTTTCACTTCAAAAAATTGTTTGACTTTTCAAAAGCAGTGTATAAAATTGAAATTTAAATATTGTTAATGGTCATGAAAGCCTATCTTGAAAAACTAATTAAAGTTTTAAATGATGATGATCTTAATAAAATAAAGTCAATTCAAATTAAAACATCAAAACTGAAAATTTATCTTAATTACCTGCTGACTATCAGAGAGGAGGATGAAATGAGTAAAGTAGCTTTGCAGAAATATTTGCGGGTAGATGATAAAATGCTCCGTAAAATGAAATCGGTTTTATTACGAAAGTGTTACGATGTGCTTTCGGTCAAGGATGGTTTAGAGTTGTTGAATTTACTGAGCCGGTATCGGCTTGTTGAAAATTTCAGAAGAGAATTGTTGCTGCAGGAAGGTGAAATCAAGAAACAAAAAAACATTGAAATAACGAGAAGGTTTTATGAAGCAGCAAATATTTATTTATTGCGGCTTCCGTTCAGTACATTGAGTACAGATGAATTGAATCAGTATTCCAAATTAAACCTTGAATATTCAAAGGACAACGAGAAAGAATTGCAGGCCTTGTTTCATTCAGGCCGTATTTTAGTGATTAGAATGATTCAGACTTTTTACAGCAGGGATATCAATAAACCAGAAAAAAATTCTTTTATCGATGTTTTAAAAGAACTGGAAGCCGGATCTGAAAAATTTAAAGACGAATCATTAGTTGCAATGACCATTTTTTGTAAAGCACTTTATGCATATTGGGTGGAAGAGGATTTTTTCAAGGCAAAAAAATTATTTAGTAATCTTTTAGAAGATATACAGCTTCTGAAATTGCTTCCTGAAGATTTTGCTGACTCCATAAACGGATTTTATGCAACAATTCTTTTTAAGTTAAATGAATTTGATTTAGCTATCAAGGCTTTTGAAAAATATGTTACTGTAAAGCATCCTTTTTTTTATAACCAACCTCACCTTTTATCCCGGCTTTGTGAATTATATATGATTGTAGGTAGAATGGATGAAGCAAAGTTAATTCTTGACAAACATTTAAAGCGCTTTTTGGAATCAGGTGAAACAGATGCAATACAGCTTACCGCTATTGCTTTTGCTAAATATTATATGCTTTCAGGTGATCTGACGAATGCTTTCGATTATCTTCAAAAGGCGCGAGAATATTTAAATAAAAAATTTTATCTGATAAATGATATTGAGATACGAACATTGGAGTTGATTTATTTTATCCTTTCAGGCGATATTAAATTTTCTAAAGCCATTCTGGCAAGAACACTTAAGTTTTTACGCGAAAAAGTAAAAACTAAAAAATTGCAGAATCAAATTGAGAAGCAGGAATTATTAAATAAAATGTGTTGGGCAAGATCTAGAAATAAACCAATGGGAATTTTTACTGATAGAATTCAAAATACTTTCAATGGTTTTGATACTATTTATGCCCTGCTTTTAAAAAAATATTGTCTGATTCAAAATGGCATTGCTGAATAAAAATGGATATGAGGTGTGTTGCTGAATGCTCTTCATTAATTTGTTATTCATAATATCATGCATTCTGCTTGCATCCAAAACTTTGACTGTTATTTTTGTCCGATTCTGAAATAATAATTGTATGAATTGGTTCTCGAAATTTTTGACCTCAACAGTCGGCAGAAAAGTAGTAATGTCATTGACCGGATTGTTTCTGATAACTTTTTTGCTCGTTCATTGCAGTATTAACTCCCTCATGTTTTTGAACGATGACGGATTGTTTTTCAACGAAGCCGCACATTTTATGGCAACCAATATTCTGATTCGCACAATTGAGATTTTTCTATTTCTTTTTTTAATCATTCACATTCTTCAATCAGTTGCCATTACACGGCAGAACATGAAAGCAAGAACCATTTCTTATTCCGGAACATCAGCAACAGCCACAAGCAAATGGTATTCGCGAAGCATGGGAATTTTAGGTTCGTTGATTTTAATTTTTTTAGTCATCCATCTGAAAGATTTTTTTATTCCTTCAAGATTTACTGATCATTTAGGATTGGATAATAACGGAACACCTGATATGTATGCAGAGGTGAAAGCAGCTTTTGAAAATCCGGCTTATGCAATGATTTATATTTTCTCTATGATCGTTCTTGCTTACCATTTGTTACATGGTTTTCAAAGTGCGTTTCGTTCTTTAGGAATTTATCATAAAAAATATACTCCCGTAATTGAATTTCTCGGAGTAGCATTTTCCATTCTAGTTCCTGCAGTTTTCGCAGCAATGCCCGTTTACTTTTTATTGAAAAAATGATTCAACAGTCATGGCTTTAGATTCTAAAATTCCTTCCGGCCCTTTAGGTGAAAAATGGAGCCAGTATAAATCAAGTGTTAAGCTGGTAAATCCTGCGAACAAAAAAAAGATTGACATCATAGTTATCGGAACCGGATTAGCAGGCGCATCCGCCGCTGCATCACTTGGTGAACTTGGTTATAAAGTGAAAGCTTTTTGTTTTCAGGATAGTGCTCGTCGTGCACATAGCATTGCAGCACAAGGTGGAATTAATGCTGCAAAAAATTATCGCAATGATGGTGACAGTGTTTACCGCTTATTTTATGATACGATTAAAGGTGGCGACTATCGCTCTCGCGAAGGCAATGTTCATCGCCTTGCAGAAGTAAGTGTAAACATTATTGACCAATGCGTGGCGCAGGGAGTTCCGTTTGCAAGAGAGTATAGTGGATTGTTAGATAACCGTTCATTCGGAGGAGTACAAGTTTCAAGAACATTTTATGCACGCGGTCAAACAGGACAGCAATTATTATTGGGTGCATACAGCGCATTGAATCGTCAGGTAAAAGAAAAAGCGGTTGATTTATTTACCCGTCACGAAATGGTGGAAGTAGTTATTGAAAATGGGAAAGCCCGAGGTGTAATTGTTCGTGATTTAATTACTGGTGAAATTCAACGACACGCCGCACACGCAGTTGTATTGGCAACGGGTGGATATGGAAATGTATTTTTCCTATCAACCAATGCAATGGGTTGCAACACTACTGCCATCTGGAAAGCACATAAGAAAGGAGCGTTCTTCGGTAATCCCTGTTTCACACAAATTCATCCAACTTGTATTCCTGTTCATGGTGAGTATCAGTCAAAGTTGACATTGATGAGTGAAAGTTTGCGCAACGATGGTCGTGTATGGGTTTCAAAATCTAAAGGAGATAAACGCAAACCACAGGATATTCCAGAAGAAGAAAGAGATTATTATCTGGAGAGAAAATATCCTTCGTTCGGAAATTTAGTTCCACGAGACATCGCATCGCGCGCAGCGAAAGAAGCATGTGATGATGGGAGGGGAGTGGGCGAAACCGGAATGGCGGTGTATTTAGATTTTGCTGACGCCATAAAAAAATACGGACAAAATGTAATCAGCGAGCGCTACGGAAATCTGTTTGAGATGTATGAAAAAATTACCGGAGAAGATCCATACAAAACTCCGATGATGATATATCCTGCTGTGCATTACACGATGGGTGGTTTGTGGGTTGATTATAATCTGATGACCAATGTTCCGGGAATGTATGCAACCGGAGAATGTAATTTTTCTGATCACGGAGCAAATCGTTTAGGTGCTTCTGCATTGATGCAGGGATTGGCTGATGGGTACTTTGTTCTGCCATATACAATCGGTGATTATTTATCAGGAGAAATTCTCACCGGAAAAATAAAAACCGAAAGTGCTGCTTTTGATGAAGCAGAAAAAAATGTTCGTGCAGTTATAGATAAACTGATGAATGTGAAGGGAACAAAATCAGTTGACTTCTATCACCGCAAATTAGGAAAGGTTATGTGGGATAAATGCGGAATGGCTCGCAATGCAAAAGGATTAACAGATGCGATTGAAGAAATAAAAAAAATAAAAACTGAATTCTGGAGCGATGTAAAAATCCCCGGAACAGCAAACGAATTAAATCCTGAATTGGAAAAAGCAATTCGCGTTGCCGACTTTATTGAGTTGGGAGAATTGATGTGTCGTGATGCATTGCACAGAGAAGAAAGTTGCGGCGGACACTTCCGTTCCGAGTTTCAAACTCCGGATGGAGAAGCCTTGCGCAATGATGATAAGTTTGCCTATGTAGGAGCATGGGAATACAAAGGAGAAAATCAACCGCAGGAATTACACAAAGAAGTATTGGTTTTCGAAAGTGTGCACTTGACACAACGCAGCTACAAGTAGAAAATAAAAAATGGGACACAGATTTAAACTGATTAAACAGATTGGAACAGATTTATTAATCTGTGTTTATCTGTTCAATCTGCAACTGTCAGTGCCCAATTCTATTACTAATGAACCAATGAACTAATAAACGAATCAACCATGAAGTTGACACTCAAAATCTGGCGGCAAAAAAATAAAAGTGACAAGGGTGGCTTTGAAACTTATCAGTTAAATAATGTTGACACACATGCTTCATTTTTAGAAATGATGGATGTGCTGAACGAACAACTGATTGAAGAAAATAAAATCCCCGTTGCGTTCGATCACGATTGCCGCGAAGGAATTTGTGGTGCATGCAGCATGGTGATAAACGGAAGACCACACGGGCCATTGAAAGGAACCACAACCTGCCAGTTACACATGCGCCATTTTAACGATGGCGAAACAGTAACCATAGAACCTTTCAGAGCCAATGCATTTCCGGTATTAAAAGATTTAGTGGTTGACCGTACATCATTCGAAAGAATACAACAGGCAGGAGGATATGTTTCTATCGGAACAGGTTCTGCACCCGAAGCGAATAATATTCCTGTAAACAAAAATGATTCTGATAAAGCCTTTGATGCTGCAGCTTGTATTGGTTGCGGTGCATGTGTTGCTGCTTGCAAAAATGGTTCAGCTATGTTATTTGTTGGAGCAAAGGTTTCTCAATACGCATTACTTCCACAAGGTCATCCTGAACGCAACGAGCGTGTTTTAAATATGGTAGCAGTAATGGATGAAGAAGGATTCGGTGGTTGCACAAACACTGGTGCATGCGAAGCCGAATGCCCGAAAGAAATTTCAGTTGCCAATATCATGCGGTTGAATCGAGAATATATTTCTGCAAAGTTTGCCGTTGAAAAAGAATGAGTTTTTGCTAATGAATTCATGATGTAAATTGCAACATTGATTTCATCGCATTCCATGTTTAAAAAAATTATTTCTTTATTGCTTCTTTTATTAAGTCCGCTTTTTTTATGGGCAACGCACAACCGTGCCGGTGAAATTATTTACGAACGAATCGGCACCATTGGATATAACTATAAAATAACAGTAATCACTTTTACTAAAGAGAGCAGCATTGCAGCCGACAGAGACTCCTTGGTTGTTCGCTATACTTATATTCCAACAGGTACAATTGTATTTGATACTGTGGCGAGGGTAAACGGGCCGGATACTAACCCTTCAAACGGAGTTCCTGATGGAGAATTTGTAGGCAACGATATCAAGAGAAACTTGTATGTAAGTTATCATACTTTCAGTGGTTTTGAGGGCTATATAATTTCCATGCAGGATTTAAATCGCATTGGCGATATCTGTAACATAACCAATTCAGTGAATGAACCATTTTATGTAGAGGATACTTTGTTCATTCGTGATCCGCAGTTTTATGGATATAATAATTCCCCGCAACTTCAAAACTGGCCAATAGATTATGGTGTTGCCAACCAGGTTTACCTCCATAATCCAAATGCCTTTGATCCGGATGGCGATAGTTTGCATTTTGAATTAGTGATACCAAAAATTTCTGAAACACAAAATGTAGGCACATATATACCTCCGAACGAAGTTGATAGCCCGGTTGGAAATCCCACCTTAATAATTAATCCGATTACAGGTGAGTTAATCTGGAACAAACCACAATCTTGTTGCACTTATAATATCGCTATTTTGATCACTGAATACAGAAATGTTTTAGGGATAGGTGTAATAAAAATGGGAACCATGATTCGCGACATGGAAATAATTATTACCTGCGATCCTAATCACCCACCTGATGTTAAACTGGTTCGAGATACTTGTGTGGTTGCCGGAAGTTTATTGGTCCAGAAAGTAAAATCAACCGACCCGGATGCAGGGCAAATTGTAACAATTACTGCCAATGGCGGTCCGTTCGTTGTTGATGCACCTGATACAGCACAATTTATCCCTGATACAGATACAATGGGCTATGGGACTTTTGTATGGCAAACGGTATGCAATCATGTTCGTTCTCAATTTTATCAGGTGGTATTTAAAGCAACAGATAATTATCCCGATCATCCGCTTTCTGATTTACAAAACTGGTTGATTAAAGTTGTTGCACCTGCTCCGGAAAATTTAATCGCGAATGCAATAGGAAATAATATTGTTGTCACATGGGATAATCCATACAACTGTGTTGATGCAAAAAAATTTATTGGTTTTTCATTATGGCGACGCGAAGGTCCGAATCCATTTGTGAGTGATACCTGCAATCCAACAATGAGCGGAAAGGGATATTCAAAAATTGCATCGCGACTTCGGGTTTATTCTTTCACCGATGCAAATGTTGATCGGGGAAAGGAATATTGTTACAGAGTAGAAGCTGAATTTGCCGATACTACTGCCATCGGAATTTTATTTAATTTCTGTGAAGGACTCCCATCAAATGAAGATTGCGCTATACTGAAAAAGGATGTTCCTGTAATTACAAATGCAAGTGTGAGAAATACAGATGCTGTGAACGGAAGCATGTATGTTGCATGGAGTAAACCATCTGCATTTGATTTAGATACTTTGCAAAATTCAGGACCGTATGAATACAGAATATTTCAATCAACAGGAAACACGGGCGCAAATCTCACACAGATAAATTCATACTCCGCTCCAACATTCAGTTCATTTATTGATACCACTTATATTGATACACTCATCAATACGGTTGCAAATTCGTATTCATACAAAATTGAATTTTACAGTAATGGAAATAAAGTTGGCGAAACTGAAATAGCTTCCAGTGTTTATGTAACTGCAAATGGTCAGGACAACAAAGTTGTTTTATCATGGAATGAAAATGTTCCATGGACAAATACACTTTACACCATTTACAAGAAGCAACAGTTCACTACTACTTACGATTCATTGGGAATTACTTCCAATCAAACTTATACTGATGCAGGATTAATTAATGATTCCACTTATTGTTATTATGTTAGAAGTACCGGCGATTATTCAGCTCCGGGTTTTATTTCTCCTATCATAAATTTATCACAGCGTGTTTGTGCAATACCGGTTGATACAGTTGGACCGTGTCCGCCAACATTAACCATTACAAATGATTGCACTAATCCAGGTGTT
>JAHEZG010000108.1 GCA_023251195.1 Chitinophagaceae bacterium
AGCCACACCTGGTTTTAGCGAAACAACTAACAAGCTAAAAGAAGAACCCGAAAATGAAATTTCGTTGTCGAATTCATTTACTGCTGAACCGGTTGTTTCTTCTCAGGAACTGGAATTAAGTCAATCGGAGGAACTGGTAGATTCGCAAGACCAATTTAATCCGGATTATGATGAGGATCTGGAACTCGATATTGTTGAAACACCGGTTGAAGAAGAAGCAGCTGAAATTGAGAATGTACCATTAGGATTATATGACCCTACACTTGACTTAAGCAACTATCAATATCCCGAACTCGATTTGCTTGAAGTTTACGGCAGTGAAAAAATAAAAATTGATACCGAAGAATTAGAACGCAACAAAAATCAAATTATCGGCACGCTACAGAATTATGGAATTGAAATACAAAAAATAAAAGCAACGGTTGGCCCAACTGTTACGCTGTATGAAATAATTCCTGCCCCCGGAGTTCGAATAAGTAAAATAAAAAACCTTGAAGACGATATTGCATTAAGCTTAGCTGCTCTTGGTATCAGAATCATAGCACCAATTCCCGGAAAAGGAACAATAGGAATTGAAGTTCCTAATATTAACAAAGAGGTAGTAAGCATGCGCACATTACTCGCATCAGAAAAATTTCAAAACACAACATATGATTTGCCGGTGGCGCTTGGTAAAACCATCAGTAACGAAATATTTATTGCCGATTTATCAAAGATGCCTCACTTGCTAATGGCTGGTGCCACCGGACAAGGAAAGTCGGTAGGAATAAACGCGTTACTTGTTTCACTGCTTTATAAAAAACATCCTTCACAATTAAAATTTGTTTTGGTCGATCCTAAAAAAGTGGAGCTGAGTTTATACAGCATTATTGAAAAACATTTTCTGGCAAAACTTCCGGGCGAGGAAGAGCCGATAATTGTTGATACAAAAAAAGTAATCAATACACTTACTGCTTTATGCATTGAAATGGATATGCGATATAATTTATTGAAAGAAGCAGGTTGCAGAAACATTAAAGAATACAACGAAAAATTTATATCGCGCCGCTTAAACCCAAACAAAGGCCATCGTTTTCTGCCTTACATCGTTTTAGTGATTGATGAGTTTGCCGATTTAATTATGACAGCGGGAAAAGAAATTGAAACTCCAATAGCCCGATTGGCACAACTGGCAAGAGCAATCGGTATCCATTTAATTATTGCAACACAACGACCATCTGTAAACATTATCACAGGAACAATTAAAGCAAACTTCCCTGCCCGTATTGCATTTAAAGTTTCATCAAAAATTGATTCACGAACTATTCTTGATACCGGAGGAGCGGAACAATTAATTGGCCGTGGCGATATGTTAATTTCAATTAATGGCGAAGTGATTCGATTACAATGTGCCTTTGTAGATACTCCTGAAGTAGAAAAGGTAACAGAGTTTATCGGACATCAACATGGCTATCCTGACGCACATCTTTTGCCCGAGGTTGTTGATGCAGAATCTGAAGGAGACGATTCAGGATTTGATGCAAACGAAAAGGATGAAATGTTTGAAGAAGCAGCCCGATTAATTGTGATGCACCAACAAGGTTCAACCTCTTTAATTCAACGAAGAATGAAATTGGGATACAATCGCGCAGGCCGATTAATGGATCAGCTCGAACAAGCCGGTGTTGTGGGGCCTAACCAGGGAAGCAAAGCACGCGAAGTTTTAATAAAGGATAGTTACGCATTGGAACAGTTCTTGAATAACCTTGGCGAGAAAGTATAAATTCGCAAACGAAATGAAAAAAAGAGCCACTCTCCTACTCGCCATAATCTCACTTGTAATAATTTTAAAATCAGAAGCGCAAATACCTGATTCAAAAACTGCCACTGTTATACTGAACGGCGTATCAGCAAAATACAAATCTTTTATTGCTGTTAAAGCTTCCTTTACAATGAAAACCGAAGGCAGCAATAACAAAGTGACCGATACACAAAACGGAACCTTGTATGTAAAAGGAAATAAATACAAACTTGAATTAGCCAATCAGGAAATCACCTGCGATAATGTTAAGATCTGGACCTTTTTAAAAGATGCCAATGAAGTGCAGGTTAATAATTATGAACCCGATCCCGACGCAATTACACCAACACAAATATTTACCATCTATGAAAAAAATTTTTTGTGCGGGTATGTTGAAGAGCAAACCATCAATGGAAAAATTTATCAGGTCATTGAAATGACTCCGCTTGATAAAACCAAACCGTATTTTAAAGTCAGATTATTAATTGATAAAACAGATAAAACAATTTATTCTGTTAAAGTATTTGATAAAAACGGAAGTCACTATACTTATGAAATAATAAAATTTACACCCAATCCGGTTTTGGTTGATACCTATTTTACTTTCAGTTCAAAAGATCATCCAGGTGTTGAAGTTGTTGACTTACGATAATTTTTTTTTAACAATAATTTACAAAGGCTTGTGAATACAAGCCTTTTTCATTTCTAGTAATAAAAACAATTTCTGTTTAAATTTCGCCTCTAAAATTCTATAGAACTAATGAACTTTGATTTAATCATTATCGGAAGCGGACCCGGCGGATATGTTGCAGCCATTCGTGCTTCACAACTTGGATTGAAAACTGCCATTATTGAAAAAGAAAGTCTTGGAGGAATTTGTTTGAATTGGGGCTGCATTCCAACAAAAGCTTTATTAAAAAGCGCGCAGGTTTTCGAATACTTGCAGCACGCATCCGATTACGGAATTACTGTTGGAGAATCAAAAGCCGATTTCAATTCAATTGTAAAACGAAGTCGTGATGTTGCAAATGGAATGAGCAAAGGTGTTCAGTTTCTGATGAAGAAAAATAAAATTGAAGTGATAATGGGAACCGGAATGGCAAAACCCGGAAATCCGCAGGAGGCTGTACGCAAAGTTGAAGTAACAGATTCCGCTGGAAAAAAAACAGAATACACTGCGAAGAATATTATAATCGCAACCGGTGGTCGCTCCAAAGAACTTCCGAATCTTAAACAAGATGGAAAAAAAATTATCGGGTATCGTGAAGCAATGAATCTTCCATCTCAACCCAAATCAATGGTGGTGGTTGGTGCCGGAGCAATAGGAATTGAATTTGCTTATTTTTATAATTCTATCGGTACAAAAGTTACAGTTGTTGAGTTTCTTCCTGCCATTGTTCCGGTTGAAGACGAGGATGTTTCAAAAGAATTAGAAAAAATTTATAAAAAGAAAGGAATAAATATTATGACCGGCTCTTCTGTTGAAAAAGTTGATACAAATGGTTCAGGTTGTAAGGTCAGTGTTAAATCTTCAAAAGGAATTGAAATTATTGAATGCGACATTGTATTATCTGCAGTTGGAGTTTCAACAAATATTGAAAATATTGGACTTGAAGCATGCGGAATAAAAACAGAGAAAGGTAAAGTTTTAGTTGATGATTTTTATCAAACAAATGTGAAAGGATTTTTTGCCATTGGCGATATTGTAAAAGGACCTGCATTAGCACATGTTGCATCGGCTGAAGGAATTATTTGTGCTGAATTTATTGCCGGTAAAAATCCGCAGCCGCTTGATTATAACAATATTCCAGGCTGCACTTATTGTCAACCCGAAATTGCTTCTGTTGGCTTAACAGAAAAGGCTGCAAAGGAGGCCGGGTATCAAATTAAAGTCGGTAAGTTTCCTTTTTCGGCATCTGGCAAGGCAAGCGCCTCAGGAAACAAAGAGGGATTTATAAAAGTAATTTACGACGCCAAATATGGCGAGTGGCTCGGCGCACACATGATAGGCGCGAATGTTACTGAAATGATTGCTGAAGTTGTAGTTGCAAGAAAATTAGAAACAACAGGTCATGAAATAATAAAATCAATTCACCCGCACCCCACCATGAGCGAGGCCATAATGGAAGCAACTGCGGCTGCTTATGGAGAAGTCATTCATCTTTAAATAAAATAAACATAGCAATGCTATCAAAAAAAGCGAAGTATGGTTTACAAGCCATCATTTTTTTAGCTAAAGAAGAAAAGAAAAAACAAGGCCCGATTCAAATCGCATCATTAGCTAAAAATGAAAAAATTCCAAAAAAATTTTTGGAAATTATTTTACTGGAACTGCGCAAACAAGGAATTCTTCACAGTAAACTCGGTGCGGGCGGAGGATATAGCCTGGGTAAAGCTGCTGAAAAAATTTCCATTGGTCAGGTCGTAAGAATTCTGGACGGACCTCTCGCACAAGTTAGCTGCCTGAGTAAAACAGCTTATCACAAATGCGATGAATGCAAGGATGAAAAAACCTGTGAGATAAGGAAAATCATGAAAAAGGTTCATGAAACAACCACCAGGATATTGGACAGAACTACACTGGCCGATGCGGTAAAAGGAAAAGTGAATTTTTAAATTCCGTCACCCTTCGAAAGAAATAAATTTTGTTGAAATATATTCTACTAATAAAATAGACAATATAGTTTTACTTCATAAAATACGCGCCATGAAAGATTCACATTTAAGAAGCGTTATAAAAGGAATTACCTGGAGAATGATCGGTACAGCCGACACCATTCTTCTCTCATACATTTTTACCGGTAACATCGGAACAGCCCTTAAAATCGGTTTCATTGAATTATTTACGAAGATTGTTTTGTACTACTTGCATGAAAGAATTTGGATGGTCTTTCACATCGGTCAAATCGCTCAAACTGAAACTGTTTCTGATCAAGATAATATGCCATCAAAAATATTCAGAGATAAACACTGGCGCAGCCTTGTAAAAGGCATGAGCTGGCGGTTTTTTGGTACAATGGATACAATCATCATTTCCATATTCGTGACACATCAGCTATCCAAGGCATTTGCTATTGGATTTACCGAAGTATTTACTAAAGTAGGATTGTATTATTTACATGAAAGAATGTGGCTGAAAATAAAATGGGGAAGGAAATAAATTCTTTATCAATTTATCTCGTACAATTGGGCAAAAAAAAACGAGGCTATAAGCAAATTGCAAACAGCCTCGTTTAAAAAAATTTATTGTTGATTAGCTCAGGTGCTTGTTCACCAATTTAGCCATATCAAACATACTTACCTGTGTTTTACCACCGAAAACAGTTTTCAGGTTTCCGTCAGCATTGATCATGCGGCGGTTTTTGCTATCCTGTAAACCATTTTTCTTAATGTACTCCCATAATTTTTTTACTACCTGAGTACGAGGTAATGGCTTGTTGCCAACAACTGGTTGCAAAGCTGCACCAATTGCCAATGGACGCATAAACGCTGCATTAGGTTTGCGAGCTGATTTTGCTTTTGGTTTAGCTGCTGCTTTCTTCTTAGGAGCTGCTGCTTTCTTTTTTGCTGCTGCTTTTTTCGGAGCAGCTTTTTTTGCTTTTGTTGCCATGATTAAATGGGTTTTTTATTTGATGACCCCGAAATAAGATACTTGCTCTCTGATAGCGCAGCTATTATTTAAAAAGTTTTCCCCAATGAAAAGTGCGCAACTCCATTGGAGGAAAAAAGAAATGTTAATTGGTTGATAAATAAAAACATGAATTCTCCCAATGAAAAAATATTTTTTGTAAAAATTATATCCGTTTTGAAAATATTTTTTTTAAAAAACTACATAATATAAAAACAAAAATCAATACAGTCTGCCATCTCTTATTGTCACCTCTCGATCAGCTAGTTTTGCCAGTTCTTCATTGTGTGTGACGATAACAAAAGTTTGATAAAACTCTTTTCGCAAACGAAAAAATAATTCATGTAACTCTCTTGCATTATCCGAATCGAGATTGCCTGAAGGTTCGTCGGCTAACACAACTTTTGGATGATTGATTAGTGCGCGCGCAACTGCAACACGCTGTTGTTCGCCACCTGAAAGTTGCGTTGGTTTATGGTTGAACCGTTCTTTCAATCCCAAATAATCCAACAACTCTTTTGCTTGTTCCTTCACTTCGCTGTCATTTCGTTTTCCTATCCATCCTGGAATACATACATTTTCCAACGCCGTAAACTCAGGAAGAAGGTGATGAAACTGAAAAACAAATCCGATGTGCTTGTTGCGAAACGATGAAAGATCCTTATCAGTCATGTTCGCTAAATTATTATCATCAATAATTACTTCACCTCCATCAGGTCGGTCTAATAAACCAATAATATTTAGTAATGTGCTTTTGCCAGCTCCCGATGCACCAACAATAGAAACTACTTCCCCTTTATCTATGCGCAACGATATTCCTTTCAGTACCTGAATATCTCCGTATGCTTTTGAAACATTTACTGCTTGAATCATTTTTTTAGCTCTTAGCTTTTAGCCGTTAGCAATTAGTATTTAAAATTTTCAACAGAGAATTCTAATGGCTAGAAGCTATTAGCTAATTGTTGTGGAAGACTGCGAAAGTAATCAGGAGCGAGTTTCATTCTACTTCCGTACCAACTAAATAATTCACCATCTGCAAAAATAATTTTCTGAGCAGGAAATATTTCCTGCAATTCATTTATGTGTTTTTGTTTGAAGGGGAATGGTTCTGAAGAAAGAAGTAAGATTTCAGAATTCAGGTTTTTAATTTCTTCAATGCTAACTGAAGGATAACGATTTAAATGAGAAGCTGCATTTTCAAATCCTGCATGGTTCATCATTTCAGAAATGAAAGTATCTCCACCGGCAATCATGTATGGGGCACGCCAGATGAAATACAAAGTTTTTAGTTTCGGGTTTTTAGTTTCGGGTTTCGAATTGAATGCAGTTTTTATTTCTGCTATTAATTTTTCTGCTGCTGATTTTTTATTTGTGAGTTCACCAACATCTGAAATCATTTTATAAGCATCATCAATTGTTTTTATATCGCAGATGTAAACTTGCGTGAATGTAGCAAGCGCATCAATATCGCTTTGCATGTTCTCTTCCTTGTTGGCGATAATTAAATCAGTTTGCAGTGATTTTATCAAATCAATTTTCAATTGCTTGGTTCCTCCTACTCTTTGTTTGCTTCTGAACCATTCTTCAGGATGAACACAAAACTTTGTGATGCCAACCACTTCTTCTCTTAATCCTAAATCAAATAATAATTCAGTGATCGATGGAACAACTGAAATAATTCTTGTAGGAATTTTTTCTAAATGTATTTCTCTTCCCAACTGGTCGTGAATAATCATGACAAAGAAAAATTATTGCTTAACCACTTTCCGCATAAAATTTTCTCCATTTACTGTTACACTTACAATATAAACTCCTGCTGAATAATTGCGGAGCGAAATGGTTTGATTGATGAAACTATTTTGTGGCTTTAGTGTGGAGTGAAATTGTTGCTGACCGACAATATTATAAATGCTGATTACTGCATCTGACTCAGCACCTGTAACACTTAATTGAAAATCTTCCGTTAAAGGATTGGGGGAAATATTTATTGAATTTCTATTTTCAGAAATTGAGTTTACACTGTTAAAGTATTCACCGCCTGTTTCTGTTCTATAAAATTGGTGCCATCCATATGCAAACCCCGTATCTTCATTCAGAAAGAAAACACCTATTAAATCGTCATAGAAATACCACGCTGGATTGCTTGCATGTTGGAATTCCAAGTTATCCCATCCAGTTGAAGTTTTTAACATCATAAATTGCCCGGGTAAATATCCTGTTGTGTCATTTACAAATTCCATTTGACCATAATTAGATGGTGAAAGTGAATCAGTAAAACTCCAAGTATTACCGAAATTATTTGATTTAAAAATTCTTTTTCCATTCGGAATAGTGTCATCAACTATTGCATAGCAAATTCCAGAATTTCTAAATACCATATCATGTAGAAATGAAGAATCTGCAATATGAATTGTGTCCCAATATATTCCATTATTTGTGCTACGGAAAATATCATAAGTTCCCATGAGATAGAGAATCGAATCATTTGTGATTTTTATTTCTCGCAAATAATCTATTGAGTTTAATATGATAGGATTCCAGGATGAACCATTGTCGGTAGAGTTATAAAAATTTCCAAAGACTCCGCTTGTTCCTGAAATAAAAATCATTGAATTATTCTTGTTGATATTTAAAACACGAAAATTCATTGGAGTAGAAATCCAATTATTTCCAAAATCAGTAGAACGAATAATTGCTCCGGTTGAATAGCCGGCAAATATTTTTTCTCCCACTGCAATAACAATTGAATCATTTACTATCAAAACATCTGTTAACCCAATTGAATCATGAACAGAATACAAAGTATCCCAATGATAACCACTATCTATTGTTTTCATAATTATTGACCATTCTAAATCTCCGGATGAACCCACAGCAATTCCTTCATTATAATTTTTGAAAACAACTTTATTAATGCTTGGGAAGTTGTTATTTACTAATGGATGATAAACAGTTTCCCATTGAGCATATGCAAAACAATAAGATGACACAAAAGCAATGACAAGATAAATTTTTTTCATTTTAATAAATTTCATCTAAAGTATGCTACAAAAAACGAGGATTGACCTTCGATTAAAATTTTTTACATATTGATGACAACAGTCATTAAAAGAATTTACATCGCCGAAATAATATCATACTTGGTAATGATGTGCAGATTGCCTGTTGCATCGCGGGTAAGTACAGCAGGGTTTTCTTTAGTGATGTACTTCGACAATTTTTCAACTGCAACATCAATACTCACTTCAGGAAATGGTTTTTCCATTACATCACCAACTAATTTTTTCCGTACTTCATGATCTTCCAACAGGAGATTAAATATTTTACTTTCTGTTATGGAGCCAACTACCTTTTCGTTTTCAATAACCGGCAACTGATCAATTTCATTTTGCTTCATTTCAATAATTGCATCACCAACAGTTTGTGTAGGAGCAATGGAAATAATTTTTCCGCTTCTGCCTTTTACTAAATCATTTATAGTTTTTACTTCTAAGAAACCTCGCTCGCGCATCCAATCGTCGTTGTATAATTTCCCAACATAACGGCTTCCGTGGTCATGAAAAATAACAACCACCAAATCATCTTTCTTCAATTGGTCTTTCATCTGCATCAATCCCTGCACTGCAGATCCTGCTGAGTAACCAACAAAAATTCCTTCTTCCTTGGTAATGCGGCGTGCCATGATGGCTCCATCTTTATCTGTTACTTTTTCAAAGTGATCAATGAGTTTGAAGTTGACATTGGCAGGTAAAATATCTTCGCCAATTCCTTCGGTGATGTATGGATAAATTTCTTTCTCATCCAGTATCCCAGTCTCGTGATATTTTTTTAACACTGAACCATAAGTATCAATTGCCCATGCTTTAATGTTTGGATTTTGTTCTTTCAGGTATTTTGCAGTACCGCTGATTGTACCGCCTGTTCCTGTTCCAACAACTAAGTGAGTAATTTTTCCTTCTGTCTGTTTCCATATTTCAGGCCCCGTGCCTTCGTAATGCGCAAGTGAATTACTGAGATTATTATATTGGTCGGGTTTCCATGAATTCGGAGTTTCCAAACTCAATCTTTTCGAAACAGAATAATAACTGCGCGGATCATCTGCCTCCACATTTGTCGGGCACACAATTACCTCTGCTCCCACTGCGCGAAGTATATCTGCTTTCTCCTTGCTTTGTTTATCAGTAGTAGTGAAAATGCATTTGTATCCTTTGGCAATTGCATAAAGTGCAAGTCCCATTCCGGTGTTACCGCTCGTACCTTCAATGATCGTGCTGCCTGGTTTTATCAATCCTGCATTTTCGGGATCCTGCAACATCTTCACTCCTATTCTGTCCTTAATGGAATTCCCCGGGTTGAAGGATTCTACTTTGGCTAACACAGTGCAAGGCAAACCTTTTATTACACTGTTTAACTTTACAAGGGGCGTGTTTCCTATTGTTTCAAGAATGTTGTTGTAATACATGCGGCGAAAATAATTTAAGAGTTGATTAGTTCATTGGTTAATTAGTTCATTTGTACATTCCAAAACTGATTGACAATAAAACAAACTATAATTTCTATTTATTCAATTCTATTTTCAAATAAATCCCCTGCAATTTTTAGCTCCGCATCGGCATGGTAAAGTTCCATGGTGATGGGTTTCGCCGTAGTCGGCACTGAGTTCTTCGCCAATTTTTATTTTTCGCAATGAATAAAATTCCACTCTGTTCTTAGTGACTCTGATATAACTATTGGGTTCGCAACAATGATTGATATATCGTAATTCATTTGCATTGACTGATGCATCTAATACCAGATTATTTTCCAAATCAACCATTGCAATTTGTTTTACATTTTTCCGTCGTTTAATGGCTTCCCGTTCTGAAATAATAATTCCTCCAAGGTCACCTATTTTTTTTCGTGCCGGAATTTCCTGCAATGCATATGCACCAGTCCCTTCAATTTTACTTTTTTTATTTTTCAGTTTATAAATAACTCTGTATTCAGGTGTAAATATTTGTTTATTCATAGCTGCAATTTTAGTAATAAAAATTGCATTAATATTTCTGCGTATTGCAACTGTAAATCGTATTGTTAGTTTTGATTCCCTTTAAAAAAACACATAACATAAAATGAAAACCTTTTTTAAAATTTTCACTCTCCTCCTTTTTCCTTTTTTATTGCAAGCGCAAACAATGGATTTAAAAGGCAATGTGCCGGTTGATCCGAATGTGCGCATCGGCAAACTTCCAAATGGCTTAACTTATTACATCAAAAAAAATTCGAAGCCTGAGCATCGCTGCGAATTGCGTTTAGTTGTAAATGCAGGTTCCATGATGGAAACAAATAATCAACTTGGCTTGGCGCATTTGCAGGAGCATATGTGTTTTAACGGAACTAAAAATTTTAAGAAAAGTGAATTGGTTGATTATCTTGAATCAATCGGAACAAGATTCGGTGCCGATTTAAATGCCTATACAAGTTTTGACGAAACAGTTTACATGCTTCAATTGCCAACTGATACTGAAGCAGTTTTCTTAAAAGGTTTTCAGGTAATTGAAGATTGGGCGCACAATGTTACAAATGACAATACTGAAATTGATAAAGAGCGTGGAGTGGTAGTTGAAGAATGGCGAC
>JAHEZG010000109.1 GCA_023251195.1 Chitinophagaceae bacterium
GGTAGGCGACAAAGCCACCTTTACTACCCGCGTAAACATCAGCAAGTAAAGATCAGTAGAATAACTATCTGAACTAACATTAATCCCCCTTCGGCTTTGCCGGAGGGGGATTTTTGTTTTGGCGATTTGTATTTAAGAAAAGTTTTAACTGAATAATAATCAGGCTTGTTTTAACGCTCTTTCAATATTCTATCAAGGTCGCGTTTTGAATCTTTCTTTTTTATTGAATCTCTTTTATCATGCAGTTTTTTTCCACGCACTAATCCGATTTCCAATTTGGCGAAACCTCTTTCTGAAAAAAATAAATTAATGGGAATAATTGTGAACCCACGCTCTTTCACTTTTGCTTGTAATTTTTCTAACTCCTTTTTCTTCAATAATAATTTTCGGGGGCGCATAGGTTCGTGATTGAAATGCGAACCATTGCTGTATTCCGAAATATTGAGGTGGCGAACCCACAAATCATTTTTTTGAAATGCACAAAATGCATCGCCCATATTTGCTTTGCCTTCACGCACACTTTTTACTTCGGTTCCGGTAAGCATAATTCCTGCAATGTATTTATCCATTACCTCGTATTCATACAAAGCGCGCTTGTTATTTATAACTGAATTCTTAATTTTTACTTCACTCATCAGTCCTTGTTAAGTACCTGCTCTAATTTTTCTTTCCTCAAAATTTTTTGTGCGGTTTCTCCACTTGCAATTAAACGATTGCCGTTATGTGCTTCAAACGAACAAAGCACTTCGTTTTTGGTCAATGAAATAAATGTTCCTGTAAAGGTTATTTCTGTTCCGATTTTAGCTGGAGCATGATGAACAACTTTTACCATGCTACCGATTCCTTCTTCATCCTCTTCTTTTATATCCAGCACAAATAATCGGCACACCCATTCAGCATCGCGTGTAATTGCGTAGGTGGAATAGACCGAATGCAAAGCGCCTGTTCTGAATTTCACCAGATCATCCGATTCAACCCTGCAGGTATATTTTTTTTTATCGCCGGGATTAAAAATATTTTTCATTGTGCAAATGTGATGAAAGAATTGAAAAAAAGTTCTTTCCAAGATGTTGGAAGAAACTAATGACGACAAATGAAATCAGCTCACAGCAAGTACCGGAATTTTTACCAGGTGCCTGACTCTTGAAATGGTTTCACCAAAAATAATATCCTTTATACCGCGATGGCCATGAGTTCCCATTACCAGTAAATCAGCTTTAAATTCAAACACGCTTTTGGCAATGGCAAAACTTCTTTTCCCATACCCTAAATCAAAAGTGGATTGATAACCCAGATCATTCAGTTCTTTTGTCACTTGAATTAAATGTTCAATGTCTTCTTGTTCTTCTTTATCTGAAATTTGATTTCCAATTAATAACGCTCCTGCTGATTCAAGCACATGTATTAAATGATACTCTGCTGGTTTACCGCCAATGGATAGTGCTTGTGAAATGGTATTGCTGTCGTGCTTTGAAAAATCAAGGGTGATGGCAATTCGTTTAAATTGTTCCTTACTTTGTAATGCTGGTAAACTGAAGTCGTGAATTTTTATTTCCCGTTCTTTTCTTGTGAAAATAAATGGACCGAAAGTGATATAAAGTAAAAGTATTCCGGCAATTCCGGCAATCGGTAAAACAAAAACATAAATCCACCACGCATTATTGTATTCAGTCATCAATGAAATTATTTCTTCTGAAACCAGTTTTACATTTAAAGTTACAATCACCAAAGCTGATACCCAAGATGCTAACTTTAACCAAAACCCAATAGCGAATTCGCCCATTTTCTTTTTATCACTTACAAAATGAATGAGCGGAATTACAGCGAACCCAAGTTGCATACTGAGTATTACTTGCGATAAAATTAATAAACTGCCCGTTGCGCCTTCGCCATAAAACCAGAGTACTAAAAATGCCGGCACAACTGCAAGCACGCGTGTAATGAGGCGGCGCAACCACGGAGTGATTCGAAGATTTAAATAACCCTCCATAATAATTTGTCCTGCCAAAGTTCCGGTGATGGTGCTGCTTTGTCCGCTCGCAATTAAGGCTACTGCAAAAAGGATTGGAGCCAGCGACGAACCGAGTAAAGGTTCTAATAATTTGTGTGCATCATTTATATCGGCTATGTCAAACATTCCCCGCGTAAAAAAAACCGAAGCTGCAAGAATTAAGATTGCCGCATTAACAAATAATGCAAGATTGAGAGCAATGGCTGAATCAATGATGTTAAATTTTATTGCCTTCTTCATTCCTAAAACCGTGCGTTCAATTTTTCGCGTTTGCACCAAAGAGGAATGCAGGTATAAATTGTGCGGCATTACAGTAGCACCTATAATTCCGATGGTTAAATAAAGTGCAGTACCATACGGGATGCTTGGAATAAATCCGGCGGCTATATCACCAACATCAGGTTTGGCCAGTAATAGTTCAACAAGAAAACTTCCACCCATAATAACCACCATTCCAATAATGAATACTTCCATTTTACGAATGCCGATGTTCATTAAAGTGAGAAGTATTAAGCAATCGAATACGGCAATTGTAACACCGCCAAGAAGAGGTATGTGAAACAATAGATTTAATCCGATTGCAAGCCCAAGCACTTCAGCGAGATCACATGCGGCAATTGCAATTTCGGCAAGTATGTATAATGGAATGTTAATGATGGAGTGATACATTTCTTTTGAAGCTTGTGCCAGATCGCGACCTCTTACTATTCCTAACCGAACACAATGACTTTGCAAAAGCAACGCAATCAAATTTGACATTAGTAAAACCCAAATAAGCTTATAGCCATATGCACTTCCGGCAGCAATATCTGTAGCCCAATTGCCGGGATCCATGTACCCAACACTTACCATGTAAGCCGGACCGAGAAATGCGAACAATGTTCGCCACCAGTTTTTATTCTTTGTTTCAACTGAAGAGTGAACTTCTTCGAGTGATTTGGTAGATGTGTTTTTTGATATCATAGTTGAACACTTATGTTGTTAGCAATTGAAGAACTAATAAGTACTTTGTTTTTTCCATTGATAAGTAACAGCATACTTTGGTCGAACGAGTTTTTTTCCATCACTTTTAATTTTGAACCAATGCTGATTCCTATTTTACTCAGGTAACGAAGCAATTCAGGTTGATCGGTCACCAGGTTTACGATTGCTTCTTTTTTTTCGGTTACATCTATCAGTTTTTGTGAATCGGATTTTTTAATCAATCCTTTTTTATCAGGAATGGGATCGCCATGGGGGTCAAAACGCGGATGTTCAAGAAATGAATCCAATCGCTCAACCAATGTCTCTGACTGTATGTGTTCCAGTTGTTCAGCCACTTCATGAATCTCATCCCAGCTGAATTTTAATTTTTCCACCAGAAAATATTCCCACAAACGATGCTTACGGACAATCAGGAGCGCTTGCTTTGTACCGGAATCAGTCAGCGTTACTCCATTGTATTTTTTATAACGAATGAGTTTTTGTGCTGAAAGTTTTTTCAGCATTTCAGTGACTGAAGCTGCCTTGGTTCCAAGTGAAGCAGCAATATCATTGGTGGTAACAGCATTGTTGCTGATTCCCGCATGATGAAAAATGGTTTTCAGGTAATTTTCTTCAGAAGTAGTTTGAATCATTGGCTTGGCTAAATATAAATTTAGGCAAACCTAAAAAATAATTTTATAAAGTCAAATGTATTTTACCTGACAATAATTTCCTCCACTATCCCCTCTCCGAATTTAGTATTAATGAGTTCAATCATTTGTGGTCGTGAGTAAACGAGTTCGTTTTTCAGAGGAGCAGAATTCACTTCCACATATAATTTTTTATTGCGCAGGTTCACACTCTTGGTGTAGCGGGCTATTGTTTTTCCTAATAGTTCTTCCCAGCATTGCAACAGCCGAACTTCATTCACTTTATCGTTCCACTTGTTGGCGGTCATCAATTGTTTGAGTATATCACCAATAGGTTGGTCGTTGTGCTTTTTCATATTTTAGTTGTCAGTCTTTAGTACTGAGTCCTTAGTATTTGTCGGTGATAAATTTATTTGTCCTTTCTCTACCAAAAAAAACACTGATGGTTTATCTGACGAAATGTTTTGAGTCCAGTTAGTGCAGGTAATAAAAACCTGCCCGCGATTTTTGCTTGCAGCATCAGCCAGTAATTTTTCAGAACGATGCTGATCGAGTTTATCAAAAATATCATCCAGCAACAGGAGCGGAGTTTCGTTTTTCTTTTCAGCAATGAAGTCGTACTGCGCCAGTTTAAGTGCAATCAGAAAAGATTTTTTTTGTCCCTGGCTTCCAAACTTCTTAATTGAAAATTCATTCAGTAAAAAATCAAGGTCATCGCGATGCACACCTGCTGTAGTTCGTTGCAGAATCATATCCTTTTCGCGGTTGGCTAAAAGTATTTTTGAAAAATCATTTTCGTTTAACAATGATTCATAATTCATTAATGCTGTTTCGTGTGCATCTGAAATGAAAGCATAATGTTTTTGCAATAAAGGAATCAGAATCTGCAAACTTGTTTTTCGTTCAGTATAAATCTGCTTTCCCAGGTTAACCAACTGTTCATCCAGCACATTCATTAAATCATCATCGCGTGTTTGTCCTGCGCACCATTGTTTCAATAGTGCATTTCGCTGCGCGAGTACACGATTGTACTGCATCAAATCATCAAGATACAAACGATTCACTTGTGAGATGGCATTATCCAGCCACTTGCGGCGCTCTTCGCTTCCTTCAATAATCAAAACAATATCATCAGGTGCAATAACTACCAACGGAAATTTACCAATGTGGTCGGCTAATTTTTCATAAACAATTTCATCGTGCTTCAATAATTTCGGAGTTCCGCTTTGAAAGGCAAGCGAAATATTTTCAGTTCTTCCAGCCGAAATAAAATTTCCCTGCAAACGAAAAAATTCTTCTTTAAAATTTATGGCTCCAAAATCTCCGGAATGAAAATATCCCTTTGTTAAGCACAAATAATTAATGGCTTCCAGCAAATTGGTTTTGCCCGCCCCGTTTCTTCCCGATAAAATATTCAGCCCGTCGCAAAACATAACCTGTTGTTCTGTGTAGTTTCTGAAATTGGTTAACTGAACGGATGATAAGTGCAAACAAAAAAAATTGAAGTGCGCAAATATGCATTTGAATCTGCATTCACTTCCACTTTGATTTACTCATTCAGAAATATATTTTTCAAAGAAATTTTGATCTGCATTTCCTGCGTATTTCATGAACCAAATTGAATGGATTGCCTATTTGTGTTTAAGCAGATTTCAATTAGGTTTGCCGCTCTTAAAAAAACAGGCTTTGGCAAAAGCAAAATTCGGAAAGAAGGAATATTTACATTGGTATGAAATCATGCTTCGTGTTCGTCGCTTTGAAGAAAAAGCGGGACAGTTGTATGGCATGCAAAAAATCCGTGGTTTTTGTCATTTATACATTGGCCAAGAGGCTGTTGCCGCTGGAACTGCATCAGCATTGCGCCAGGAGGACCCAATGATTACAGCCTATCGTGATCATGGTTTGGCTCTGGCAAAAGGAATGAGTGCCAATACCTGCATGGCGGAGTTGTTCGGAAAAGTTACAGGCTGCACTAAGGGAAAGGGTGGTTCCATGCACTTTTTTAGTAAGGAACATTTTTTCTTTGGTGGTCATGGAATAGTTGGTGCACAAATAGGATTAGGAGCAGGCATTGCGTTCGCCGAAAAATATAAAGGCACCGATAATTTATGCATTTGTTTTTTTGGTGATGGTGCTGCTCGTCAGGGAATATTGCACGAAACTTTTAACATGGCTATGATGTGGAAGCTGCCTGTGATTTTTGTTTGTGAAAATAATTATTATGCAATGGGAACCTCCATTGAGCGCTCCAGTAATGTGGCCAATGTTTCGCAATTGGGGTTGAGCTACAACATGCCATCAGCCATTGTGGATGGAATGAAATGCGAGGAAGTTCACAATGCAGTTGCTGAAGCAGCCGAGCGTGCCCGCAAAGGTGATGGACCAACATTTTTAGAAATTCAAACTTACCGTTACAAAGGTCATTCAATGAGTGACCCTGCTAAATACCGAAGCAAGGAAGAAGTGGAAGAGTACAAACAAAAGGATCCGTTGGAAACAACCCTTGCAACTATTTTTGAAAAGAAATTTGCAACACAAGCAGAGATTGATGCAATTGGTGAAAAAATTCAAGCAGAAATTGAAGCGTGTGTAAAATTTGCTGAAGAATCTGCGTATCCCGAAGCAGCTGAATTATTTACCGATAATTACTCAGAAGCTCATTATCCATTCATACTATCCTGATAAAAATTTTTAACAAACAATAAAATGACCGACAAAAAACAAGAACAAATACTCGACATCGGAGGCACCTACTCAAAATTCGAGCATTGGATTAACGAAAACAAAACCATGCTTACCGTTGTGGTAGGCGGATTATTTCTGGTAGTGGCTGGTTACCTCGGGTTCAATAAACTGTATCTCGAGCCAAAAGAAAATGAAGCTCAAAATCAAATGTTCGTAGCGCAGAAATATTTTGAAAAAGATTCGTTGAATCTTGCTTTGAACGGCGATAAAAACTATCCCGGTTTTTTAAAAATCATGGACGATTACAAATGGACTAAGGCTGCAAACCTTGCGCACTACTATGCCGGAGTTATTTATTTAAAGCAAGGAAAATTTGATGATGCAATCATGTATCTTGAATCATTTAGTGGAAAAGACATGCTGGTTTCCGGAATGGCGCTAAATTGTTTGGGTGATGCATACAGTGAAAAAGGTGAAATGGAAAAGGCAATTGAGAATTATAAAAAAGCTGCTTACAATCACGAGAATGAATTAACTACTCCAATCTTTTTAAAGAAGGCCGGAATGTTATTGGAAAAAACAGGAAAGAAAGAAGACGCCTTGAAATTGTATCAGGAAATCAACGATAAATACCCAAAGAGTGCAGAAGCCCGTGACATTGATAAATACATTGCGAGAACACAGGGATAATTTAGAATAGTTTTTTTGAAAGCTGACTGAATTTATTCAGTCAGCTTTTTTTATTTCTTCTTGTCAAGTATTGCATTTGTAATTCTGCTTATACAAGTTAGTTTGTTAGCATCATCATAAATTTTTATTTCCCATATCATGGTTGTTCGCCCAATGTGAATTGGCTTGGTTATTCCATGTACAAAACCTTCTTTAACAGCTCTGATGTGATTGGCATTTATTTCTAATCCAACGCAGGTTTTTTCATCAGTGTTTAAGCACAACAACGATGCAATACTTCCAAGTGATTCGGCTAAAACAACATTGGCACCACCATGCAAAAGACCAAGTGGCTGCTTTGTGCGCTCGTTTACCGGCATGCGTGCTTTGATATAATCTTCACCAATTTCAGTGAATTCAATTCCAATGAATTCCTGCATCGTGTTTTTATGCAGCTCATTCAGTGTTTTTATATCGATGGGTTTAAACCAAATCATTTTTTGTTTTTCGTTTTTACAAAATGAATCGTTCCGAAATTTCAGGTGATGGCATCAGGCAACTATCAGCTTTACCAAACCATTTGTAACGATTGCGTGCAATGATATTATAAATTCCATTGCGAATAAATTTTGGAAACAAATGAAGCAGGTAAAACAACTTCCATATTCCACCAAACAACAGCAGGATTTTTAAACCAGCATCCGCATGAGAATAAAATTTTTCATCCATCATTAAAATGATTGTGTCGGTTGGATTGATCGATACATTGTTTTGATTCAATAATCTTTTTGCAAACGAACTTTGAAAAGGAGTGAAGCGGAATATTTTATTCCGGTCGTGTTTCAAAATAAAATTCACACCGCTATTACATAAATGACAAACACCATCATAAATAATTATTGGTGAAGAATAATTTTGATTATCAGGAATATTCAATTTGAAATTTATAAATCAATAACCAAACATCGCTTTCCAGGCATCGGCACCACCAATGAGATTTCGTACATTGGTGAATCCTTGTTGCTTCATATATGCCTGCGCGTTTGCGCTTCGCTTTCCTGATTTGCAGTGAACAATTATTTCATCATTTTTATGACTCGATAATTCTTCCAATGCTCCGGGCAATGTGGCTAACGGAATTAATTTTCCACCAATATTAAATTCATCGAATTCCCATTCTTCACGAACATCGAGCACAATGAGGTTTTCGTTTTTTTCTTTTCGTTCTTTTAATTCTTCAATTGTTATGTCAGCCATCAATTACATTTTTATAAAACGGGTAGTGAATGATTGCTTGCTTAGTTTATCTATTACAGTTAACAGATACATTCCTTGTGAAAGATTTCCAACAAAAATACTTTCATCTGTTCCTTCAGAAGTTTGAATTAATTTTCCCATCAGATCAGTAATAAGTATTTCTGAATTCTTTATACCACTCACATTTACATGTAAAAAATCTGCTGTTGGATTCGGATAACAGTTAACTGAAATGGTATTGGCTGAAATATTCTGTACAGATGTATATGGAAGTTTAGCACCAACCAGCGGACGAATCATTAAAGAACCTGAATAAGAAGATTGCTGCCAGCCACTGCCGACATTGAAATATGAATTCAAATGCGAGTCGGTGTTTCTATCTAATCCCACATAATAATAATTCGGATACGATTGCATCATTCCAATGTAAAATGTATCGGTAATTGCCTGGGGGGTATCAAGTATATAAGTGGCAAAACCATTTATGCTGTCAATGTATGCAGGATGTAAAAAATCCTGCTCGTATATTAATTGTTCATTTGGAATCAATGATTTCCAAACCATAATGGAGAAAAATTTATTACTGATATCTGCATCAATGTGAGCGAAATGAAATTGAATGGCGCGTAAAGTATCAGGAATATTTACATGGTATTTCACAGCAGTTCTTCCTCCGGCAATGTTTATTGCATAGGCTTTTTCTGCACTGCCATCATCGTGTGCATAATAATTATAAAATGGTTGAACGCGATAGGCTGAATCATTGCTTCTCAAATCATCAGGTGTTGAGGTTGCTTTGCAATTAATAAGCAACAATGCGCTATCACCGGGCGGAGAAACGCCAATGGGAAAGGTTGGGTTTGATTGTGTAATTACAGAAGACGATGTGAAATTTATAGCAGTTAACGAACTTGTAAATACATTGGAACCACTAAAAACTTCATCTGAAAAATATTGAATGGCAGTATTAATTGTAACATCGTTATTGTTTCGAATAACAAATGGAAAACTAACACCCAATTCATCGGACTGATTATTTCTGAATTGAGTCCATGGCATGAACTCATAATTTTTTAAAATAGTACCAGGTGTGTAAACCGCTGCAACATCCTGCAATAAGGTATCAGTATAATTTCTCGAAGCATCCAATCGCACATAATCAACATGCCAATGATCGTTGTTACCCGATGTGGTTGCAATGTTTCTGAAACGGAATTGAAAGTTGTTGAAGAAATAAGCAACATCTACAATGGGAATCATTACCTGAAAAAATTTTATATCTGATGGTGCACTTGCATCGCCATCCATAAACCATACTTCGTTCCAGGTGCCATCATTCTTCTTTAATTCTAAAAAAAGTTTGTCGCCGGAATTCGGAAAATCACCCAAGCCTTTTTTCTCATAAAAAAAACTGAGGTAAACAGAATCTCCAGGAGCATGAGTTTCCAGGTGAATGGCATGCGATGTTAAAGTATCGGCCCCGCCTTGTTGCACCACACCGGAAGTATCGTACGGAGCTCCATATTCATTTAATCCTTCAAAAGTTGCCACACCAATAGAAGGAGGAAGAATGGGATAAGTGGTATTCACAAAACAATCTTTATCTAACCACAAATTCTGATCGGGATATTTATGGTTGGGATCTAATAGCGAATAAGAAAAATCATCAACAAACGGAAGTTGCAAAGTATCAATAGAGCGAAATTGTGAATGGTGCGTATCATAAATTAATGCGCTGTTATATTTTAACTCACTGATTATTTCCTGAGCGGATAACTGACTGCTCATCATCATAAAAAAAGCGAATAGTGAAAAGAGAATTTTGAATTTTTGCATTCGGAAAATTATTTGGGGCATCAGTTTTTGAAACTATGAAACTCAAATGTGTTTAAAAAATTGTTTGTTCCACAAAAGAAATATCCACGATTCATTTTGCATTGATTACTTGGGTTCTTCTTCAGGCGAATCAATTTTAAACTGATCCAAAGTGATATAGACATCAACCGCTTCGCCTAAATTTAATTTATTATCGGTATCAGTTGTTGCAGGTGTCTGTTTGTAAACTATTGCGTTCAATGAATCTCCTCGGACAGTATTGTCAGCTATCACCGCCCCGAGATTTAAAGAGGAGGCATCCAGAATAAATTTCACTTCGCGCAGCGTGTGTCCGAGCAGCTCAGGCACTTCCACTTCAGTATTTCCCAATCCATCACCTAAAATCAAATCAATGGTTGAGCCTTTTTTTATGTTATCGCCAATGGTAATGTGGCGGCCTCGCACCATCCAATCAAGTACAACATTTTGCGCAAGGTCTGGTTTGTAAATTAATTGCCCGACACGCAACCCGATGTTTTCCAAAATCAGTTGTGCCTGCTTCAAAGAGTTATCGGTAAGGTCGGGCATTTTTACCTGTGGTGGAATGATTGAATTAACTGTGAGGTAAATCGTTCTTCCTTCCTTCACTTTTGAATTGGCTACCGGATTTTGTTCCAACACAGCGAGCTTTGGTTTCTTGTCATTGAAAGAAGAATCGGATATGGCGATTTCTAAATTCCGATCCGATAAAATTTGTTTAGCTTTTTCAAAACTCATTCCTGTTAAATCGGGAACAGTAATGGTTTCGCCGTGGCGGGTATAGCTGTTGAGAGCAGAGGTGCCAAGCCAGAACACAATGATGAACAGGGCTATTGCACCAAGTATGTTATAAAGAAAAATTCTGCTTTTAAGAAATTGCCACATGATTTATGCTGATATAAATTGCTTTTGATTGCGGCGGCTAAATTC
>JAHEZG010000110.1 GCA_023251195.1 Chitinophagaceae bacterium
TCGCTGTGAGTTTTCTTCCAACGAAACCGAGCCAACATTGAAAAATGTTTCGCCGTTATTGTCGTCCGGAATGTATTCGCCCGGTGTTTGCATACTGAACTGGTACTTGCGCCATTGGTTGCGAACAAATTCCAGTTTTGCAAACCGAAGATCAACCGTTGTATCAAACCCGTTCATATAAATTCTGATGAACCGAATGGATTTAAAATCCTGAATGCCTCCGACTTTTTTATAATATTCTTCAATCGGAATTTTTACCTGAATCCAGGTTTCTTTTCCAAGTAATGTTCCATTACAGTTTACATCGGCTGTTACAATATCAGTGATATGATTTACTCCTGTGTTTTGTAAATCATTGGGGTTTAATGAAACTTTGTATTCAAAATATTCTTCTGTTTCGCTCAGTGTATTATCACGGTTTAAATCTTCTGATTCAGGAATGTTGGTTGCGGCTTCTGATATCTGTTGCCCTGTTGTAGATATCGGAGAATTACCATCCGGATTGTTGTATTTCTTATAACGATTCAGAATTCCAACATTGTTATTATCGTGCTCCGAGCCTAAATAATATTGATAGTTATCGCCGGCCGGATCTTTGGATGCAGCAATATAGTATTCAGAAGTAACTCCATAGTTCACTGCTATTTGTGCAAGATAAGCCGAATCAAATTTTAGCTCCGTAATTGTATTTAGTCCGGGTGAAGCCGGGTCACCAACACCATCGTATCCCACATCCTGAAATTCGCGCGCTGTTGAACTGTTATCGAATGAGTTGGTGGGAGGAATATTAACGGGAATGATTGACCATTTTGAAGTATCAAGATTTGCGTTATCCGGATTTCCGTCTGGTGGCAAACCATTTTCGGTAAATAATCTTCCATCTTTTAAAATATCTTCCGATACATTTCCAAGATCAATATAAATGTTGCCATATTTATTTCCGTTGTATCCTTCAATGTATGGATCAAGCACCCAGAATTGTATGTACTCAATATTCGCCTGTTCAAAATCATTGTAGTCAATGCTTCGCATTATTCCGCCCCAATTCTTATCCGGGTTTTTCAAATGAATACGCCCCAACGAATCAACCCCATTAAATGCATTTGCATCAGCTAAAAAATTATACGGTCCTTTAACATTCGGTTCAAAATTCAAATCAAATGTTGGCAGATTGCTGGGTATTCCCGTTTGAGTTTGTTTGTTTGGGAACAATTCTTTTTCAAGAATTTCTCTGGTATAAAAAGAACATTGTTCGGCTGCGATTCCTTTAATGTTTGCCGGTGTGGAAGAAAGGTCGCGCAGAAACAACGGATCAATTGAATACCACGAAAGCTTGGCGCGGTGATACCCGTATATGAGATTGTTAATTGAATCGGCTTCCTGAAACAAACCTGTTGAAGATTTTGATGGTGTACTGGCAAGCACCCAACTGCTGTATGGAAATTTTAAATCGTAAGTGCTTTGTGTTCCTTCAAAATCATCGATATAAACCTGGCCTGCATTTCCTTTTCCAATGGCTTTGCTGTGTCCGGGATCTAATCGGGCAACTTCACCGCTTATGGTTATAGTTGATTTTTCTTTTGTATCAAGCAATGGCAACTTGTCGACTAATCGTGTTATTAATCCTGAGTTGGTTTGCCAGCTTCCATCCAAACCATAAATGGCATTGCTGATTGGGTCATCGCCAACATTCAACTTGCGGGTGTATGGTCGTTCTGATAAATGCAAATAAGTTCCACCTAATTTAAAATGATCGTTGATGTAGTAGTCGGCTCTTGTACCGAATAAGGTTTTTGTTGTGAAACCAAAAGTTGCATTGTTTTCAAAAGATACATTAATGGGCGAACCAGAATTCATGATTCCCTGATTAATGATTTTCAGTCTTCCTAAATTATAGTCAACCGTGTAATCAACATTTTCCTGCAACACCTGACCGCCTGCTGTAACTTTAACTGAGCCTTGTGGAATATTAAATGCACCAAGTGATATGTCAGATGATGAAGATCCTTTGTAGGAACCTTTTATAGTATACCGATCAAATTCTGGAAATTGAAGTGCAATGGTTTTTGTTGAATCGTACAATACCTGATAAACATATTTAGAAGCCAGATTCTGATCAGTGAATTTTGAGGCTAAATCTTTTCCGAATGGTTCAAGAACAGGGAAAATTACTTTCCCGTTATTGGGATTGATGGTGAGGTTTGGAATAAAATCAAACATTCCATCGGGTTGCGGATCCTGATTATTATTTAACCGATCTAAACCCAACAACCGAATTAATGGAATGCTGTTCACATTTCCGGCAGGTATAAATCTTCTTGAACCACCGGCTGGATCAAGGTAGTATACATCCAATCTGAAATCCTGTGAATTCACCTGGTACGCCCCGAGTGAATACACATTCTTCATCATGAGTTTCCAGATTGGAAGTTTCGGACGAACAGAGGTGCTCTTCAGCATTTTCAAAAACAAGACATTGGGCTGATCGGCATTGGTTGGAAGGTCTTCGGCAAACTCTCCAACCTGATAAATTTTTCCGTTGTAAGTATATTGATATGCTACTGCTAAAATATCATCGGGATTTAATTGCTGATTTAATAAAATGAAACCAAGCTGTGGCTGTAGGGTGTATTCGGTTGGAGAAAGCTGGCGCGCATAAGTTTTTTCAAAATCCTGAACCGGCTGCAATTTAAAATTGGGCCCGGTTAGTTCCTGAATGGTTGAACTGAGGGCTCGTGCATTTTGATTTTGCGATAACTGAAAATATAAATCGTTGGATGCCCCTTGAGATGGAGTTTTGTTTAATGATGAACCTGCGGGTTTGTTGTTATCGGGGCTTCCGGAAATTTGCGGGCTGTATGGTTGATTTTCTCCCAAATCCTGAAAAGCAACAATATCGCGGGTAAGCGTGGTGGCGCCATTTTTATTTGTGATCCAGACTTCAATTTTATTTATCTGCGCTCCGGTATTCAATACAGGAATCTGCGCCATGTTTTTATTGTAGGTATCGCGGAAAAACTGCGCGAGAAAATAGTTCCGGTTTTCGTCGTACTGATCGGCATTCACTTCAAAGGTTTGTGTTTGCGCCCCTCCCTGAATGGTAATATTCTGCGCCTGAGATTTTTGTTGCGATATAACGGTGGTCAGCATCAAGCGGCCGAATTGCAATTGTGTTTTTAATCCGAACAAGCTCTGGCTTCCTTGTATTAAAGTTGTGTTGAGCGGAAGGCTCACATTACCGGCTTCAATCTTTTTTATAATTTCATCTTGAAAACCTGTGTATTCCAGCTTCACCTGATTTTCAAAATCAAATGAACTTGCCGTGTTGTAATTAGTGGTGAGTTTTAATTTTTCGCCGATTTTGCCAACCACATTCATTTGAATGTTCATGTCGAACTGAAAACCGCCTTGCTTGCGTTGTTGTGCTGTAAGCGTAGGGTTCTGAATGTTCTGACTGTTGTATCCGAATGTGAGATCAATGTTTCCGTTTGGCCGGATATCAACCTGCGTTCCACCGAAGAGGCGATCAAGCAATAAACTTTTTACATCAACTTTCGGAATTAATCCTTTGTGGGTGAGCAGCGAGTTTGAATTGCTGAGTTGTTCGAAATTTTCTTTTTGTGATTTGTTGTATTGATATTTTAAAAAATCTTCGAAGCTCATATAAGTCGGATTGCGATAAAACTGCCCCCCAATGGTTTCTGTTAAAATGTATTGATTGGTTTCGGGATCGTACTGCACATCCTGCTCAATGTTTGATGGATCATTTAAATCCATTGGATTATTATTCTGGTCGTTTACACTTCCGTCGTTGTCCTGAATGGGATATGGTAAATTTATTTCGGGTGGAGAATCGTTGCCTTCAATGTGGGGTGCCAATGAAGAAGAATCAATGGTGTTGGCACCAGAAAAATTAAACTTATTAAATTCATTTTTACCAATGGCTGATAGTACAGTGAGCACCGCAAATGCAGATACAATGATGAATGCGGGATTAAAATTGCGTTTCAAATTCGCTTAAGTTTTTTCTGCTAAAAAATTAAAATCTTCCTCTGAAAATAGGTGAAGGCTAAAATAACCTGCACCCCTGTCGCTTATCAAATTGTTTTCAACACTTGTTTGATAATGTCCTCCACTGTCATAGACGGATTGGAAGCCACTGCACGCTGCACCGCTTGTTCGGCGGGTGCGCGTGAAAAACCCAACATGATGAGTGCGCTTAACGCTTCGTCGTTTATTTTATTATGCGATGTAAATCCATCGGCCTTGGTTGCCACTTTCGCTACCTTATCTTTTAACTCTAAAATAATTCGCTTCGCGGTTTTTGGGCCGATGCCTTTAATGCGCTCGAATGCATGAGCATTCTCGGTTAAAATGGCATTGCGCAAATCGTTTGGTGATAAAGCAGAAAGTACCATGCGAACAGTGGATGCACCAACTCCTGAAATATTTAACAACTCGGTAAACATGCTGCGCTCTTCTTCTTCCGCAAAACCATACAACGAAACTATGAGCGGACTTTGTGTTCCGCCGGTGATGTGCAAGTAGGTATGTAATTTTCCTGAATCATCGTGCTGAATTTTACTCCAGGTGTTCATTGAAATATTTACATGGTAACCCACACCACCGTTTTCAATAATTATATGTGTGGGACTTTTGAAAGAAAATTTTCCTTGTAAGTATGAAATCATTTGCGTCCGCTTTTTACCTGTGCATCCACCACTGCTATGTTAACCATGTTTACGATTTCGCGTACGCTGCTGCCGAGTTGAAGAATGTGAACAGGGCGTTTCAATCCCAATAAAATTGGTCCGATGGTATCAGCCAACCCTAATTCCTGAATGAGTTTGTAGGCAATATTTCCGGCAGCGAGATTTGGAAAGATGAGTGTGTTAGCTCCACCATTTACCAGTTCAGAAAACGGATAATTATCGCGTAACAAATCACGATGCAGAGCAAAGTTCGCCTGCATTTCTCCATCTACAATTAATCCGGGATAGCGCTGTTTTAAAATCTGTACTGCCTTGCTCACTCTTTAGGGTTCTTCGCCGGCGGTGCTTCCGAAGTTAGAATATGAAAGCATGGCCACCCTTGGTTGAACATTAAATTGGTGAACCGCTTTTGCAGTTACTGCAGTTATCTCCACTAAGTCTTCAGCGGTAGGATTTACATTCACAGTAGTATCGGCAAAAAATAACGGGCCACGCTTGGTGAGCATAATGTACATACCTGCAACTTTACTTACTCCTTCTTCGGTTCCGATAATTTGCAAAGCAGGTTTTATTGTTTGCGCATAATTGCGGGTGAGTCCGCTGATGAGCGCATCGGCTTCACCCAACTCCACCATCATGGCACCAAAATAATTCCGCTCATACATGAGTTTCTTTGACTCGTGCAGTGTGACTCCTCTTCTTTTTCTTTTATCGAAAAGTATGGCCGCATACTCCAGCCGCTTGATGTCCATTTCATGTGATCGCGGGTCAACAATCTGGCAATCGCCAAGGTCTAAACCGTTTTCGGCAATGATGCTTTGAATTTTTTCTTTGTCGCCGAGCAATATTGGTTTTGCTATTCCTTCGTCGCGAACAATCTGAGCGGCCTTCAGAATTTTATAGGTATCGGCTTCGGCAAACACCACACGCTTCGGATTTCGTTTTGCTTTGTTGGTGATTACGCGCATCACATTATCATCGCGACCTAACCGTTTTGATAATTCATTTTCATAAGCTTCCCAATCAGTAATAATAAATTTTGCTACTCCTGATTGTATAGCTGCTTTTGCAACTGCCGGAGAAACAGTAGTGAGCAACCGCGGGTCAATTGGTTTTGGAATGATGTATTCTTTTCCGAATGAAATATTTTTTTCGTTGTAAGCGAGGTTCACTAAATCGGGAACAGGTTTTTTTGCAAGCTCCGCCAAAGCCTTGACAGCAGCAAGTTTCATGGCTTCGTTAATTTCTGTTGCGCGAACATCCAGCGCACCGCGAAAGATGAATGGAAAACCCAAAACATTATTTACCTGATTAGGGTAATCGCTTCGGCCGGTTGCCATAATAATATCTTCACGAGATGCAATGGCTAACTCGTAACTTATTTCAGGATCAGGATTAGCCAATGCAAATACAATTGGTGTATCGGCCATTGACTGAATGTGTTTCTGCGATAAAATATTTCCTTTTGATAAACCAAGAAATACATCGGCATCCTTCATGGCTTCTTCTAATGTGAAAATATTTCTTACGGTTGCGAATTGTTTTTTTGTTCCGTCTAATCCTTCGCGGTCGGCGCGGATAACTCCGTTGCTATCCACCATCACAATGTTTTCACACAACACACCAAGTGCGATGTATAATTTTGCGCAACTGATCGCTGATGCACCAGCACCGTTCACCACCAATTTTATTTTGTCAATTTTTTTATCTGCTACTTCCAATGCATTTAATAATGCAGCTCCGGAAATAATTGCTGTTCCATGCTGATCATCGTGCATCACCGGAATTTTCATTTCCGCTTTCAGTCGTGCTTCAATTTCAAAACACTCCGGTGCTTTTATATCTTCTAAATTAATTCCGCCAAAAGTTGGCTCAAGTGCTTTTACTGCGGCAACAAACTCATCAACATTTTTAGTATTTATTTCTATGTCAAAAACATCAATGTCAGCAAAAATTTTGAAGAGCAAACCCTTTCCTTCCATCACCGGCTTTGATGCTTCAGGGCCAATATCACCGAGACCAAGCACCGCAGTTCCGTTTGTGATTACACCAACTAAATTTCCCTTCGCAGTGTATTTATATACATTCTCTACATCGCGCGCAATTTCCAAACACGGCACAGCTACTCCGGGTGAATAGGCCAATGCTAAATCGCGTTGTGTTTTTGTTTCTTTAGTAGGAACAACTTCAATTTTACCTGGACGACCCTTCATGTGATATTCGAGGGCGTCTTCGTTGCTCACTTTGTTTTTTGAAGGAACTTCAACTTTATGATCTTCTTCCGTTACCGGAATATTTTTTTTCTTTTTTCCTTCAGTCGTCACTGGTTCGGTACTCATGTTTGATGTTGCTGTATGTTTTGCGGTTCGCTAAAATAATAAAACGATGCGATGTGTTTTTTTGTATTGAAAATTTAGGCAGAAGAATTTTTTTAGAGGAATTAATATTCCACGAAAACCTCACCCCCTCTCTCCTCATCTGCTTTCAGCACCTTCTCCAAAAATTGAGAATGGAAAATTGCCAGGTATTTTATTTTGGAGAGGGGAACTGTCGTGAAAATGATTTTCACGACAGTTTATGATATGCTTTCAACCAGCGCTCAGGTAATTCTTCCTTGCTTGCCATTTGATAATCTTCATAAGAACACGGAAGCACTTTGTTTTTCCGTCTGATTCTTCCCTTGCCACCAACAGGAACTTCCATCCACCACATGTCGCTTTTTATACTTTTCCAGAAAGTCATTTCATAATGATTCTGGCGGAAGTGAATGATGTATTTTGTAAAACTCTCGTCGTTATCGCGAGGCTGTTCTTTTCTGCGGCTGTAAAATCCATCAGCAAAATACCAAACCATTTGTGCAGCGAGTTGAACGGTTTGTTCTCTGTCGTCAACCATCGGATTAATTTCATACAAACCGAATGAAGTCATCTGCTCACTCAATCCGGCATATCGTGCAATCTGGCAAGCATCTTCCCCGCGCAAACCATTTGGTGTTGCATTTCTGTTTCCGGGAGCATCAGAATATCTCACTGCTGAAATATCAAAACTTAACATGTTAGTTGCGCGCAACACCGGTTCCATTTCAACAGTGCCGTCAAATAATTTTCCGAGGCGATATAAATCAAAATGCAATTTGTCCAGTGTTTCTAAAGTGTGTGGCGGTGCAAAATGAGTTTGATAGGCAATGTGACTGTAGTTGAATAAATAATTCGGTTGATGCATCATTAATCGCATCAGGTAATTGTCACTGTTAATTTCAGGTTCATTCTCGCGGATATCAATGTATGAATCAACAACTGCTACATTAATAATTTCTTCCAGCTCCTGATAACCGCCATACTGCGCATAAGTTAAATCGTGACTACCGCCAATAATGATTGGAACAATTTTCATTCGCAATAACTCAGCAACCAGTTTGCTTAACGCAACATAAGTGTCGCGCATGGTTACACCGCGAATAATGTTTCCGAGGTCGGCCACATTTAAATCATATTGTTGTTTGTATAATTTGTACAGGTGATGACGAACTGAATCGGGCGCTTCGGCACATCCGCTGTTGCGCAATGAGCCGCGATCTTCCATCACTCCGATTATGGCGAGGTCAATTCCAATCAGGTCTTCAATTCCGTCAGTATTAAATCGTATTTGTTTCCCCCACTGTGTTTCGTGCAGGTTTTTTACATCAATGAATGACGACAGGTTGAGCGGGGTCAAAAATTCTTCGAACATAATTTTTCTATGAGCGATAAAAATAATTGGACACAACAATGCAATCGAGTTGATGCTTTACTTCATTTCAACAGAAAGAAAATTGCTGAACAGTTTTGAGGGCAAGAACAGCTGAACTAATGAGTGTTAAGGCTATCGCTTTTTGCAAGCATGTTTTTTATATCCAATGCAAGTTGAGTGGAATAAATTTTTGAACCATCATAATTCAGGTGAGTAGCATTAAAAAAATATTTTTTCGTTTGGCAAATCGGCATGAGCGAATAGTCCCAGTACTTCACTTCATTTTGACTGGCAATGTCTTTTACCTTGCCAATAATTTCGTTGTAGTTTAAAATATTTTTTTTGCCTTGAGCAAGGTATGGGGCATAAATAAGAACCAGTTCAATTGAATTTTGTTTGCAGATTTTTACCATGTTTTTTAACAGGTCAAAACCTTCCTGCTGATAAGTAACTACCGCCGTATTTTTTAATTCGGCTTCTGCCTCCTGACTCCAATTCGATATTCTTGGCACATATCCTTTGTACGCCAGTTTTGATTCGGATGATAATGGTTCCGCTGTATTAACTGAAAAACTTATGGCCTTTGATTTATCAGTAGTGGCAAATAATTTTTGCAACAAAACATAATGCGCCGCCCATTTATTCCGATACGCAAGCTTGTAAGGGCTTAGTGAATTATGTATCAGCGTATCGTTCAGGTAGGGCAAAAAATCAGTGATGTTGTTAAGCGGTCCGCTGGTATAAAACATATTGAAATCAATATTTAAAAATACCGCTTTGGGTTTCGGGTGATTTTGTAAATATTTTTTTAAAACCATATTAGCCTCCACAATTCCAATTGCATTAATTGACAGGCAATAACTTTTTACTCCGGCAATTGAATCAATAATTTTAGGACTGATGTGCGATTGCACTCTTGATGCTCCAATGAAAATAACATCGTTGTATTCATTGCTGTTGATGCAATAGTCAAGCGTTGTAAGTTTTTTCTGCACCACACCGGAGTCCATAATTTTAATATAAAAAAAACAGCCAATCACTGACGAAACAATGAAAACCGATAGGCTATAGGTCAGCAGTTTTTTCATCAGAATTGAAAATAAATAAATGACGATTGATTAAAAACACCGCAAGTAAGCAGCAGTGTAAAAACAACTATGCCGATTGCTATGTCAGTTTTAGGAAATTTATTCAGACTCAATAAATCGGGTGAAGTAAATTTTTCGGAAATAAATAAAAACAACAAACTGAAAAGTGAAATCAACCAGCTGAATTCATTAAAGGTGAGCTCGCCGGTTCCGATTATCCAGGTATAGTTATTTGAATGGTTGAATGAAAAAATATTTTTTATCATTCCGAAAGCACCGCTTATGTTGTGTGCCCTGAAAAATATTAAACAGAAACAGGTAAAAGAAAAAGTTAAAAGAATACTGAGGTTGTTATAAATAACTGAAGGAATTTTTTTCGATAGTTGTTTCCTGAATTTTTTTGTCAGCAATTCTAAACAAATGGCTGAACCTTGTATGGAGCCATAAATTATAAAGGTCCATGCGGCGCCATGCCACAACCCGCTTATCATCATTGTTATTACAAGCGCAAATAATATTCCTGCAACTCCCCAGTTTCTTCTGTTCAGTGCAATGGGCGTATATAAATAATCTTTTAGCCATGACGATAAAGAGATGTGCCACTTGCGCCAGTACTCGGTTACATTTTTACTGGCAAACGGCCGATCGAAATTGATCATTAAATTAAATCCCATCATTCTGGCGGAGCCTAGGGCAATATCAGAATAGCCGGAAAAATCGGCATAAATCTGAAAGGCAAAAAACACACTGGCAATTATCAGATTTATAAAATGATAGTCTTGATAATTATTAAAAACCGGATCAACATAAAGTGAAAGGCGATCGGCAATCACCACTTTTTTAAAAAATCCCCAAAGCATGAGCCGAATACCATCGAGTACATTTTGCGGAATTAAAAAATGTTTTTCATGAAACTGGTGAAGCATGTTTTGCGGCCGCTCTATTGGCCCTGCCACCAATTGCGGAAAGAACATTACATACAGCGCATATATTCCAAAGTGTCGTTCGGCTTTGTGGTTTCCACGATATACTTCAATGGTATAACTCATTGCCTGAAAAGTGTGAAACGACAAACCAATTGGAAGCAGAATGGATAACAGCTGAAGATTGAGTGAAATGTTGAGCGCTGAAAAAAGCACCTCAAAATTTTCTATAAAAAAATTGTAATACTTAAACACACAGAGCACACCAATGTTGGCGATTAAACTTAAAACCAGTGATGCCTTCTTTTTTGTGCCTGTTGATTGTTCAATTAAAATTCCGGCGAAATAATCTATCACAATGGTGCCGAACAGAATTAAAATATACATGGGAACAAAGGCCATGTAAAAAATACAGCTGGTAGCCAGCAACCAAAACCAGCGAAAACGGTGCGGTATTAAAAAATAGATAAATACAACTGTTGGGAAAAAAATTAAAAACTTTAAAGAATTAAACAGCATCGGCTC
>JAHEZG010000111.1 GCA_023251195.1 Chitinophagaceae bacterium
ACGCGCCATGATTTGGTTTTTCTTTAAGGGGCACAAAAGTCAGTAAATAATTTCTCTTATGCAAACATTAATCAGAAATAAATCTGATTATGAAAATATCAATGCTTATTCAAAAAAAAATCCGTAAATAATTTGATGGACTTCTTAATAAATTTTCTTTCGAAAAAAAGTGCGTTTAATCGGTAAAATTATGCGCAACAACCAGCACAACAATAGTAATGAATAAGATAAAAAATAGGGTGACTTCAATTTTTCCATAAGCATTCATTACTCTGGAAAAGTAACTTTTCTTACAATTAACCACTTTCCTATTTTCAGAAGATGCTTGATTCTGGTTAAAAAAAGTGTGCTGCATAGCGGAAACATTTAAAGTTCATTTCATAACGAAGAAATCAATTACTCATTATTAGTTTGTATAATTCAAAATCCATATTAGGTGCATGATTTACACTGTATGAATAATCATCAGCTTCAGCTTCTACCTGAAAAACACGGTATGGATGGAGAGAAACGGCGAAAGTGCTTTCGTTGGCTTTGTTGCATTCGAGGTAGGAGAAGTAGAACATAATTTTTTTCTGTTTTCTAAAAGATTATGAAAAGGAATTGTAAAACAGACCTTATTACCTACTAATAGGTATTATGTTGCAAAAAATTAAATGAAGCTTAAATATTAGTTTCTGGATAGGTAGCCCGATTATATAATTCAGGATTTTACTTGATTTCCCGAAGGTTTAATTTCCTTAATCCTGGAAATTTTACTGATGAAAATATGACTACTAAAAGCGACATACTTCCACCAAAAATAATGGAAGGAATCAATCCCATTAATTTTGCAGCTGCACCGGATTCAAATGCTCCTAATTCATTACTTGAACCAATAAAAATATTATTGAGTGCCGAAATTCTTCCTCTCATATCATCAGGAGTTAGTAATTGTTGTAATGTTCCCCTAATAATAACGCTCACACAATCAAACATGCCGGCAATTAATAAAAGTAAAAAAGCCAAATAGAAATTTGTGGCGAATGCAAATAAGATGGTTGAAACACCAAAACCCGCAACACAAAAAAGCAACCACTTTCCTGCCTCTTTAAGTGGTGGGATATATGCGAGAACTATTCCCATTATAACTGAACCAAGAAATGGCGCTGCATTTAAAAATCCTAAACCGGCGGGGCCAACTTTTAAAATATCGTGAGCGAACATTGGCAAAACGGCCACAGCGCCGCCAAATAAAACAGCAAACAAATCCAAGGTAATGGCAGCTAATAAAGATTTTGTATTGAATAAAAATCGAATTCCTGTTGCCAGACTTTCCATCAATGGTTCTATTTTTTTACGAACCGGTAGTGGATGTTTTTTTATTTTGAAAGTCATTATAAAAGCAAAAACGATTAATCCAACCACACATATATATGCATTTGTAACACCGGCGAAACCATAAATCAAACCACCAAGGGCCGGGCCGGTTACCGCAGCTATCTGCCAGGTATTGCTATTCCATGCAGTTGCTGTTCCGTAATGTTCTCTAGGAACTATTTGCGCAAATAGAGCCGACACTGCTGGGGCCAAAAAACCTCTTGCAATTCCTGAAACAAAAATCACGGAGTAAACCGGTAGCACACCAATATTTATTAAAAATGAGCTGTTGTTTAAAGTAAAAAGTGTTAGTGCAATTGCACATAATAAAAAAACAATGGTGAATGAAACCATTAATAATTTCCGATTCACAACATCGGCTGTATGGCCTGAGAAGAAGGAAGAAATTACATATGGAACTGCTTCTGCCAAACCAATTAAACCTAAAGAGAGTGGATCATGTGTGTGCTCATAGATCTGCCATCCAACAATTACCCCCTGCATTCTGATTGCTACTGTAAATAAAAAACGATAGAGCAAAAAATACCTGAACTCAACAAAATTCAGTGATGCGAGCGGTTCGTGTTTTTTTTCTTTCGAAGCTGGACTCATATTCTTTGAGCTACAAAAATGAAAAAGCCGCTTCGAAAGTTTTCGAAACGGCTTTTATTCTTATGCACCTGAAAAATCAGATGTGCATTTTATCTTTCTTGGCACCTAATTGTTCCTTGGTTTCAACATGGTCAGGATCAGGAACACAACAATCAACAGGGCAAACAGCAGCACACTGTGGTTCTTCATGAAACCCAGTACACTCAGTACACTTTTCAGGTACAATGAAGTACAAGTCAGATGAAACCGGTGCATTTCGTTGATCAGCATCTAACTGTGAACCATCAGTCAAAGTAACCATTCCTTTTACAGTTGTGCCATCGGCAAAGGCCCATTCAGCACCGCCTTCGTAAATTGCATTGTTAGGACATTCTGGTTCGCATGCACCGCAGTTGATACATTCTTCGGTAATTTTTATCGCCATGATTTTTTCTTTGAATTAGTTTTGAGCGCGGCAAAAATAGACACTTAAAAAAATTATCATAGACATTGATTAAAAATATTGAAAATAAAAATTCACGGTTGATTCAGAATCTAAGCAAACTTGCTGATTATATACTCAGTTTTCCAAATGACCTGAAAGAAAAAATGACTGAAGCGTTTTATAAAAACAATTGGTTCACCATCGAGAATCAGGAAATAATGCTGCGTGCAATTGCATCAGATTATTTACAAAAGGAAAAACTGGAATCATGGATTTCAAATTATGAATTCAAGAATACCACTTCGAAAAAAATCGGTTTAGTAATGGCGGGAAATATTCCGCTTGTTGGTTTTCATGATTTGTTGTGTGTTTGGTTGAATGGAAATATTGGATTGGTAAAACTCTCTTCGAAAGATGAAGTGCTTCTCCCCTTTCTTGTTCAGCAATTGGAAATGATTTCGTCTTCATTCATTGGTAAAACAATTTTTGTTGAAAGATTAAATGATGCCGACGCAATAATTGCAACAGGTAGTAACAATTCAGCCAGGTATTTTGAATATTATTTTAAAGATAAACCTCACATTATTCGCTCGAGCAGAAGTTCAGTTGCAGTATTGAATGGGAATGAAACAAGTACTGAAATTCTTGATCTTGGCAAAGATATTTTCAGGTACTTTGGCTTAGGTTGCCGCAATGTTTCAAAACTATTTTTACCTGAAGGATTTGACCCGACAACCATTTTTAAAGGATTAGAATTTTATTCAGAAATAGTTCAGCATAATAAATACAAAAACAATTTCGATTATAACTGTACCATTTTACTGATGAATAAAACTCCTCACTTTGCCAATGAGTTTTTAATTCTTCAGGAAAAGCAACAAGTTGCTTCAAGAGTGGCAACTCTCCATTATGAATTTTATAATTCAGAAAAAGATTTGCAGGAAAAATTATTAAAAAGTAAAAATGAAATTCAATGCATTGTGGGTGCTCGATTGCAAAAGGAGCACAACATTTTTATACCATTCGGAAAATCTCAGGAGCCGGCATTAAATGATTTTGCAGACAAAATTGATACAATGAAATTTTTATGTTCATTGAATTGATTTTTAAATTAAAAAAACCTGATGCCAGTAGGCCTCAGGTTTTTTACTGCATTACTAATATAAATTTCAATCGTTGAATTTTTCAAACTTCAGGTGAATATCAGTTTCACCATCACGCGAAATATTCAAATAGTAAATCCCTTCAGGAAACGACTCCACATTAAGACTTAGTTTATTATTTCCATTTTTTAAAACCTGTGGTTCAATGTAAATTTTCTGCCCAAGAATATTAGAAACTGATATATTCACTGGTGTTTCCTCCAATGATATGATTTCGTAATTCAATAACTCAGCAGCAGGATTCGGATATATTTCTGACACAACAACCGATTCCTTTCCAAATATCAGCGCCACAATGTTGGAGTAGGTAACTGATCCGTTTATTGCAATTTCTTTTAGCCGATAATATCTTGTACCGGTTTTATTAATTTCCTTATCAATAAATGTATAATGATTTAAGGCATTGGAATTTCCAGCACCTGCAATCTGTCCAATTTTTTTAAATTCGAATTCATCAGATCCATTTATTTCTGAACCAACTTCTATTTCAAAATAATCGCAATTAATTTCGCTTGCAGTGGTCCAACTTAAAAGTGTGTTAAGATTATTGTCGTAGTGATCTGCAGTAAATGATGTTAGTTGTATTGGTAAACCAATTCCTCCGAATCCGATTCCAAAATCTGAAAAAGAGGTTAAAGCACTTCTGAAAGCAGTAACTGTGCCTCCACTGATACTCTGTGTGGCATTTGTGTGCACCCCGGGCGATTGCCAGTTAGAAAAACAATCGTCTCTTTTTATTACTGCGCAATACGAAGCCGATAATGGTGCATTTGTATATCCTTTTTCTTTAAGTTGAATATCATATGTGCCGGAGGTTGGTTGTATATCAGGTGTGAGTGTCCAAAATCCAGCATCCAATAATGCAAAAAGAGGTGATCCATTTACATAAGGACCACCGCCTCCATTTGGCACCGGTGAACATGAAGAATTATCAGAAAAATATTCTCCGAGTAAATAAATTGTTGGTGATAATCCGTTAACAGTTACAGTAGCTAATTCATAATTCGTTGCATCGCCAATTGGAAAATCAAAATCTCCGTTATTGACATAACGGATGAGGCGCCCGTTAATGTAGTTTGTTGCGCTGAATCCAAATACCGCCGCTGATATTGCATTGGATACAGTAATAATATTTCCTCCTGTGCTTAAAATTCCGCTCGCTAAATTTAAATTATGGTTGACCATAACATCACCCGAAATTACCACACCTGCTGAGTTATTAATTTTTAAATCGTAGCAAGTAATATCAGGAATAGATTGAACTGAAGTTCCACTCAACTCCAGTACGCCCCCATAATGAACAAAAAAACCAGTTGGAGAAATTATTAAATCGCCTTTCAGATTTAAAATATTTGATGCGATAGAAACAGATGCACCAGTATTTATTGTCAGGTTATTGCAAGTTGCAACAGGCCCAACTCCACTTACGAGCGGATCATTCGGAGTACCGGAATTAATTACAACATCGTTAATTGATAGTGGCACTACTCCACCAATCCAATTTGCGGCCGTATTCCAATTTGTACTAACACTTCCGTTCCACACAATTTGAGAAAACCCATGCTCAGATTGAATGATTAGAAATGAAAACAGAATTATAAATGATTTCTGAAAGCCGATACAATTACTTTTTTGGATACAGTTTTTGATTTGGTTGTAAAATTTATTCATTGCATTTATTATTTTAGGTTTAAAGATTTGTGAAACCGATATAAAAGTATAGTCATCTATTAAAATAGAATTAAAATCTTTTTTATCGGTAAATCAAACTGTCTTTAATAATGAATACTGAATTGAAATGAACAAGGCAATACATTGTTATAAATTCTTGAAAAAAAAATTTATTCAATATTGGTTAAATAAATAATTAGAAAAATATTTATTGGTTTAATACTCAAATACTTTTTTTCAACATGATATAATTAAAACATGCATGTTCAATATTTGACAGAATAGAAAAAATAAAAAAGGCCATCTCTTTTTTAAAGATGGCCTTTTAAAAATTGAAAATATTTTCTTAAAACTTAGTTATTGAATTTTTCAAACTTTCTGTGAATGTCATTTAATCCAGATAGTGAAATGTTCAGGTAATAAAATCCTTCAGGAAGTGATTTAATATTTAAAGCGAGGTTGTTTTTTCCTGTTTTCAATTTCTGATACTCAACAAAAACTTCCTGGCCAAGAATATTTGTTATGGACACGCTGACTTCACTTGCAGCAATTAATGTGATTTCGTAATTCAAAAATTCAGAAGCAGGGTTCGGAAAAATTACAGATGAAATAACCGGCGCTATTCCAAATGAAAGCGAAACAATATTTGAATAGGTAGCCTCACCGTTTAAATCAACTTCTTTTAATCGATAATATCTTTTACCTGTTTTATTAAGCTCATAATCTATAAATGAATAATTGTTTTCTACCGAAGCAGTTCCACTTCCATCCACTTGTCCGATTTTTTTAAAGTTAAGGTCACCTGAATTGTTTAATTCAGTTGCAACTTCTAATTCAAAGTAATCGCAATTCAGTTCACTGGAAGTTGTCCATTTTAAAATGGAGTTGAAGTTGTTATCGCAATAGTCAGCAGTAAAGGAAGAAAGTTGTATGGGCAATTCAATTCCACCGAAACCAATTCCAAAATCAGAAAAAGAAGTTAAGGCACTACGGAATGCAGTTACTGTTCCACTACTGATACTTTGCGTTGCATTCGTATGCACCCCAAGCGATTGCCATATTGATGCGCAATCATCTCTTTTTATTACGGCGCAGTAAGCAGCAGATATGGGGGAATTTGTATATCCTCTTTCTTTAAGTTGAATATCATAAGTACCTGATGTAGGTTGTACATCGGGGGTAATGGTCCAAAAACCGGCATCCAGCAAATTAAATAATGGTGAACCATTTACATAAGGCCCTCCCCCTCCATTAGGTACTGGAGAGCACGATGTATTATCAGAAAAATATTCGGCCAATAAATAAATTGTTGGCGACAATCCATTTACTGTAACTGTAGCAAGCTGATAATTTGTTGCATCGCCAATTGGTAAATCAAAATTTCCGTTATTGACATACCTGATGAGGCGTCCGTTTATATAGCTTGTTGCGCTAAAGCCAAATACCGATCCTGCTGTTGCATTGGATACGGTAATGATACTTCCGCCAGTACTCAAAATTCCACTTGCTAAATTTAAATTATGGTTAACCATAACATCCCCTGAAATCACAACTCCTGCCGAATTATTTATTTTCAAGTCATAACAAGTAATATCCGGAATTGTTTGGGTGGATGTTCCATTCAATTCTAATGTTCCTCCGTAGTGAACAAAAAATCCAGTTGGCGAAAGAATTAAATCACCTTTTAGATTTAAAGTATTAGATGCAATTGAAACTGACGCCCCTGTATTTATTGTAAGATTATTGCATGTTGCAACCGGCCCAACTCCACTTACCAATGGGTCGTTAGGTGTTCCGGAATTAATAATCACATTGGTTGTTGAAACAGGAATAATATTTCCACACCAGTTGCCGGCTGTATTCCAGTCAGCGCTAACTGTACCTGTCCATGTTCCTGCAACGCAACAAGGAGTTATAGTTACTACTGTGGCAGTTGATACCCTTCCGCATCCGGCATTTGAAGCAACTAAAACAAATGTACCTGTTGCAGTTACTGAATAAGTACTTGCTGTTGCGCTCGGAATGCTTACTCCATTTTTATACCACTGCCAGCTTGGTGAAGCAGGTACTGTTGCACTTCCTGTTAATGTTACCGAAGTTGCAGGACAAATATTTGCAGCGGTTGGCGAAGGAGAAACCAAAGGAGTTGAAATGTTTGGCTGAAACCGAATTCCTACACTGGCACCATTTATCCAAACTGTACTCAAAGTTATAACTATAGCAGCTGTTCCTCCATTTGTTGTTGAGCTTGAAGTAAGATGACTTGTATTTGCACGGGTTAAATAATCAGTATTACTCGATCCACGAATTCCAATTTGAAAACTAAAAGCATCATTCATACAAAAAGGAGATTGATCGCGGTATGACATTTCAATGCGATTTGGGCTTGTTCCTGCAGTTCCGTTTTCATATAATTTTATTTGAAAATCCAATCTGCTTTCATCGGTAAATGCAAGTGCAAACCAGCAAGTGCCATTACTACCAATTGACTTTGCCTGAAAACCTACCCATTCAATTGTAACAATTCGGTTTGGTGCAACACCTGTTGTTCTGATATTAATTTGAGCTGGGGTTGGTGCGGCACTTAAGTGATAATGATTTATTAAATCGGCTCCGGCGGCAGCAAGTATTCCTGCAATGGTTCCGCTACCGCCAAGATTTGCTGATGCTGAACCAACCGGTGTTCCACCATATGATGCATAAGTAGCACCCGGAGTTCCGGTGCCAAACCAGATAAATCCGTTTGCACTTATTCCATAAGAACTGTAAACTGCTCCGTTAAATTCAAAAGTAAATCCTGCAGGAAATGATTGTGACGGATAAAGCTGATCATCAATAGAACCAGATGCAATTAAAGTACTTGCACCACCAACAATATTTGCATAAGTAATTGCCTGACTTGATCCGGTGTAAGCGCAAGATAAGCTTGCCAAAGCAACAACTGGTCTTGTTCCTGCTGGTGCCGTTGCGCCAGGTGTTTGTATTGAACCAATATTTATTGAAGTACATTCTGCATCTAATACATCCCCGACGGTTGCCGAAATATTTGCATCATATGCTACCCAAAAATAATTTGTGCCTGCTGCAAGGGTTTGAGATCCGGTAACAGGTATTGCAGTTGAGCCCCCTGGAAAAGATATTATATCACTTCCAAATTGCGTGGTAGTTGCAAAAGTTGAACTTGTTCCTGTATACCAAATTCGTGCGGCTGTAATGTCGTTTGCCAATGTTCCTGTCAATGTGCTTCCATTTGTATTAAATGTTAAAGAGGAAAGTGATAAAGCAGGACTGGTTCCTGGGCCTGTTACAATTGAAACTTGTATCAATGCCTGATTACTTGCGCCCTGTGCAATGTTACCTAATTGCTGAACGGTTGTGCTCGAAGAATAAGTCATCGGTCCGTTCGTTGTGGTAAAGCTACCTGTGAGTGGCGGTGTTTTGTAACATGGTCCGGAACTGTTGAAAGTATAAATGGCGTAGTAGTATGTAGTATTCAAGGTCAGGTTTGTAATATTTACTGAGCCTGTATTGCTTGCATAAATTACTCTTCCGGTTCCAATTAAACTGCCGCTACCAAAAGTTGCATTTGCAGTATAAGCTGTATTCTGAGTTGGGTCAGTTGCAACCGCACTTCCTTGATTAAGTATTACAAATTCTCCACCTGTTCCATTCCCTGCGGTCCAACTTAATGTTTCGGTTGTGGTACCGGTAGGTGTTGCTATTGGCGAAGTGGCCTGTGTAGTAGGCGGTAAGCACAACGGTATTGCTACAGTGAATGTATATTTCGGTGAAAAATAACAGATGCTCGTTGTGTTGTATTCATAAACATCGAAAGCATAAGTTGTTCCGGGCGTTAGATTGGTTATTGTGATTGGCGTAGTAGCGACTCCTGTTCCATTGCCTGCACCATTATAAACTGAATAATTACTTGCTCCGGTAATTGTTCCTGAACCAAATATGGTAGAAGGACTTGCATAAGCTGTTCCGTTGGCAGGTGAAACAGCGGTAGTTGCGTTTGCACGAGCTACAACCAAGACTCCACCGGTTCCATTTCCTCTGGTAAAACTGATATCACATTGTGTATTGGTAATGTTAGTAGCAGAGCCTGCACTTCCATTTGTTGTAGGGGTTGTACAACAAGAACCTGAAAATGCGTAATTAAAAGTAATGGCACCACTGCCGGAATATGCATAGTTACATACGAAGGTAGGCACGATACTACAAGTTGCAGTATTAACACCACCTCCAACTGTAGTACATAGATTAACTGCTGCGGTACTTCTATTGACAAAATTTGCAGTAGTACCTCTCATTCCAACCTGACCAACTGCGGTAGTACCACTAAGACCATAACCATTATCAAAAAGTCTAATTTCAACTTTGTTTGTTGTTTCAAATAATTTAATTTGAATGTCAAATGGGTTTGTAGTTGCACCGGTCATGCAGCATTTTCTCCATTCAATTGTTAATACCTGATTGGGAGATACGCCGGTTAGTTTAGTATTAAGTGTTCGAATGGGTGAAGCACCCGAAGCATGAGGAACTAAATTAGCTCCAAAGCCAGAAATAATTCCATCAACTGTTCCTGTTTCACCTGTGGTTGAACTTAATGGTGTGTATTGAGTAGCAGAGCAGGTTCCTGTTCCAAACCAAATAAAACCATTTGCACTAATCCCAATTGTAGTATATGTGACACAATTAAATTGAAATGAAAATCCAATAGCCTGTGATGTAAATACGGCATCGTTACCAACAGCACCTGATGCCTGAAGTATAGTTGGAGTGGCATTATAAGCATTCGCATTTGTTCCGATATAACTATAAGTATATTGCGATGAAAGTTGAGCAAATGAATTTTCCCCTGCTAGAATTAAATACACAATTAAGAAAAAACTACAGATAAATAACTTTAAACCTGTAAAATATTTATTGCAAAATAATTTAATTTGATTGTAACATTTTTTCATGATTCGTGGTTTTATTTTGATTAATGAAATCTGTTTTCAGAAATATCAGAATTTTATTATTGAAATTTCTTTGAACCAATTACATTGAAAAGTAACTGATAATTATGAAATAAAATTTATATTTTGATAAACGGTAATAAGAATTCTAAACTGTTATATAAAAACAGCCTGCTTTCAAACTGATTGCGTTACCGACTCTCTGTTTATTTTTTTTACTAACCCCTGCAAAACATTTCCAGGACCACATTCAAAAAATTCTGTTGCACCCTCTGCAATCATGTTTTGAACGATCTGGGTCCATCGAACCGGTGAAGTGAGTTGCGCAATCAGGTTAATTTTTATTTCTTCAGGATACGAAACTGCAGCCGCATTTACATTTTGATAGACCGCACAAATCGGGTTGCGAAATTGTGTTGCATTAATTGCTTCAGCCAGTTCCTGTTTCGCGGGTTCCATTAACGGCGAGTGAAATGCGCCACCAACCTGCAATACAATTGCGCGTTTTGCACCTGCTGCTTTTAATTTTTCGCATGCAACATTTATTCCTTCAATCGAACCGCTGATTACTAACTGCCCCGGACAATTATAATTTGCTGCCACAACAACCTGATCGGTTATTGATGCACAAATTTCTTCAACCTTAGCATCATCCAAACCAAGCACTGCTGCCATTGTTGATGGTTTAAGTTCACAAGCTTTTTGCATTGCAAGTGCCCGTTTTGAAACCAATCTCAATCCATCTTCAAATGTCAATG
>JAHEZG010000417.1 GCA_023251195.1 Chitinophagaceae bacterium
CCTTTATACTTTAATTGCAAAACAATTTCAATCAAAAAAATTTGATGCGGTAATTATTGAGGATTACAACAAAGGTGTTTTAACCGAATCGCTGATTGAAGTTTTAATGAATTTATTTTCTGAAAAAAATATTCCTGTATTAGTAGATCCTAAGAAGAAGAATTTTTTTGCATACGAAGGAGCTGCTGTTTTTAAACCAAACCTTCGCGAGGCCAGAGAAGCATTAGGAAATAATTTTGGAACAACTGTAAAAGAACTGAACGAAGTTCATTTTGAATTAAAGAAAAAACTTTCGCATCAATATACTTTTATAACACTCGGCGAAAATGGCGCTTATATAAATGATGGCAAAACCGGAAAAATTATTCCGGCACAAATTCGCAATGTAGCTGATGTAAGCGGAGCAGGCGATACAGTTATTGCTGTGATGGCTGCAGCAATATCATCGGGAGCCAATGTGCATGATGCCGCCCGCCTTGCCAATCTTGCCGGTGGAATTGTTTGTGAAAAAGCCGGCGTGGTTTCAATTCAGAAACAAGTTCTAATTAAAGAATTAAAAAACAATAGCATTTGAAAAAGAGGCTGACTGAAAATTTAATTGCCTCGTCGGTAATTAAAATAAACCGACTACTCACACCGGGGCAAAAGAAAAAATCGCTGCTGATGATTTTTCAGATTTTTTCACTTGGCATTCTGGATGTGTTCGGTCTGGCTTCATTGCTGCCTATCATTCACCTGACTACCAATCAGGATTTAATTTTTTCGAATTCATATTTACACCAGGTTTATCAGTTCCTTCACTTTTCTTCTCCAATTTATTTTATCCTGTTTATTTTTTTCATAGCTGTTTTATTTTTTGTAATGAAAAATATCATAGGTGTTTGGATCAACTATTCACAAATCAAATTTTCATACGACATAGCTTCCAACCTGACCTCCCGAAAACTGAAACAATTTTTAAAGCTGGATGTTACTGCCATTGTTTCAACGAACAGCTCTGTATTTGCATCAAATATATCAGCCTCACCTTCTGAACTATCCACAGGTTTAATGGTGCCTCTATTTTCTTTTTTCTCAGAACTGATAGTTGTTTTCTTAATTGTGCTTGGAATTTTATTATATGATTTTAAACTGATTATTATACTGGGTGTGGTATTGATTCCGACCATTTTTATTTTCTACCGGTTAATACGGAATAAAACCTATACCATGGGTCTTGAAAAAAACAATTCGCGCTATTACACCTTTCAGTATTTATATCAGATTATTCATGGATACATTGATGTCGTGCTCATGAATAAAACTGCTCACTATTCAAAAAAATTTCTGGATAAGAATAAACAATTGAACCACGCTTTAACTCAATTAACTTTTTATGAAACCATTCCGAACCGGTTCATTGAAGTGATTGCCATTTTTGCTGTGTTTATGATATTTGCCTACTCGGCATTTTTTCACATTGTGGATACCGGTTTTACAACCTTTCTAACCATTTTTATTGCAGCAGCATACAGAATTCTTCCATCCTTCAACCGCATTATTATTTCAGTAGTCAGAATCAAAGCCAATCAGGTTGTACTCGAAATATTAAAAGACATTCCAACCGATCATACCGGAAATGATGCTTTACATTTTCAAACAGAAAAAGAAAATCCATTAACGCCTTCGTTTACCAAATCAATAGAAATTAAAAACATAAGCTACCGATATAAAGGAAGCAGCGAAAAAGCATTATCAGATATTTCAGTCAAAATTTCGAAAGGAGAAATTATCGGATTCATTGGAACTTCGGGTTCAGGTAAAACTACTTTGTTCAATATTTTATTAAGGCTTTTAATTGAACAAGAGGGCGAACTTTTAATTGATGGAAAAATTATTGACGAAAATGTTTTAATCGGATGGCGCAAAATGATTGGATATGTGCGCCAAGATTATTTTTTAATTGATGCCTCATTTGCCGAGAACATTGCATTTGGTGTTTCACGCGAAAACATAAATGAACAAAAATTAAAAGATTGCATCAGGTTGGCATCTCTCGATGATTTTTTAAAAACACTTCCAAACGGAATTGAAACTCAAATAGGCGAAAAAGGAAGCAAACTCTCTGGCGGACAAAAACAACGGATTGCCATTGCCCGATCGCTATACCACGATTCAGAAATAATTTTGTTCGACGAAGCCACGAGTGCGCTAGACCATGAAACTGAAAATGAAATTATTGAAACCATCAATAATCTTTATGTTCAGAAAAAAACAATGCTCATGATTGCCCACCGATATACTACACTGCGAAAGTGTGATAAAATTTATGAGTTGAAAGACGGAAAAATTATTGCTGTTCATACTTATGATGAACTGATCAAGCAGCGTATTCAAGTTAATTAATTTTCATTTTATTGTTCAATTCTCCAATGAAAAAAATCGGATTGCTTTCTGATACACATGGTTTCATTGATGAAAAAATAATTGCTCATTTCAAATCGTGCGATGAAGTATGGCATGCCGGCGATTTTGGTGTGGAAGTGAATGAAGAACTGGAAAAACATTTTTTTGTTCGCGGAGTTTATGGAAACATTGACGGACAAAAAATCAGGACCAAGTATCCGGAGCATAACAAATTCAGTATTGAAGGATTGAATGTTTGGATCACACACATCGGAGGTTATCCCGGCAATTATGATTGGAAAATCAGAAGTGAGATTCAAAACAATCCTCCCGGATTATTTATTTGCGGCCACTCACATATTTTAAAAGTGATGCCCGATAAAAAACTAAAT
>JAHEZG010000112.1 GCA_023251195.1 Chitinophagaceae bacterium
AAAAATGGATGCATCACTGAATCCTTTATCGGGTGTTCGAATTTTTAAATCCGACTTTCATGAAACAAACGCGTTGATGATAGCAAACAATGGAATTTATCTTGGTGGAAATTACGGAACAGTTACTTATTTCAATAATGGAGATTCGCTTCCGGCTGCAATGAATGGCGATAATCTTTTAGTGAAAATGAATTTCAACGGAAATGTTATTTGGGCTTCCGGTTCCGGAAAAGATGGGGCAACTGATCGTGTGAATGATTTAACAAATGATGGAAATGGAAATTGTTATTTCACAGGACAAGATTATGGCGGTGATCCAAAATTCAGTTGTAAAACCACTTCAGCTCATCCGGGAATGTGCATAGCTTCATTCAATGATGGAAGTGATGCTGCGCCAACTCCAACTATTACTGCAATTGGTAATGCACTAACTGCATCACCTGCATTTAATGAAACAATTCAGTGGTATAAAAATGATACTGCTATTGCCGGAGCAAACGGACAGACTTACACCATTACAGAAGACGGAAATTATTCTGTCACTTACACGAATCACTATGGATGCTCTTCAACTTCTGATACAAGTTTTCATCAGTGGGTGGATGGAGTTTCTGAATTACAGATTGCTGATTACCCATTTCAGATTTATCCGAACCCGGCGAATGATTTAATAACTATCAAATCAGAAAATAATTTTAATCGAGTTGAATTGTTTAATATGCTTGGTGTGTCAATGATTTTTAATAATGAAAAAACAAATCAATTGAAAATCTCAGTTGAAAATATTCCAAATGGAAATTATTTTATAAAAATCACTGATGAGAAAAACAATTCGGTGTTTAAACAAATAACAATTACACATTAAGAAACAGATTTTCATTCGAAACGAAATAAAAAAGAGGCTGTCTTAAAAAGACAGCCTCTTTTTTTATGGCTTAGAAATAAATATTTACGCTACCTACCTGGTTACTGCACTTCCGAAATGATATACAAATCCGATTCGCAAACCAACCGAACTAAGCGGTTGAAAATCCTGAAGCAGTACGGTTGGCAGTTTATCAGAAATATTATCTGTATCACTAACAGTTTTTTTATAAATCACTTCTTTCTGGTTTACATCCAAACTATCAATTCCGGTGTGAGAAGTTATTGAGCCGGACATTGTGTTTCTGGAATATTCAGTGAACGATGAAGTTTTCCAGCAAACATTTACTCCTCTGAAATAAATTCCAAAATTGAATTCATAGTTATTATTAGGAGTGTATGCAAGCCCTAATTCACCCGTATAACCAAATGCAGTTTTTGCCCTATCCACTGTAGTCCAATCAGTTGTTGTATTAAACAACTGCCCGTAACTATTTGATGCATTTCGAACAGTGGTATTTTTAATTCCTAACCCAATCAACAATCCCTGGCGTGCATAATAATTTAACTGGCCATCCTCATTGTTGGTATGCAACCGAATCATTGGTTCCAGAAACCACCCACAGGCACCAAAGGTTCCGGTTTCGTTGTACACCTGACCGAAACCATAATCTTCATGATCAGTGTATGTAAATTTTTTTCCTTTAAACCCACCGATGTTCAGTTCAAAATCGCCATTATTACAAATGCGGGCAGTCAATAACAAAGCGGCTGTAAATCCTTTACCGTATGAATGATAAAGTCCTTCGTCGGTTTCATTACCTGCCGAATCAATGGAGTAATTTGAATTTACCTCATCAATTGCAGCACCTTTTCCATAACCGAAACTGATTCCGGTTCCGAATTTTACTTGTGCCTGACTTGCGTTAAAACCAAGCAGCAATAAAAAAATGAATGAGAGAATTAAATTTTTTTTCATGGTTATTTTTTTTGGTGAATTAATTATTCCCCGAAAAATAATGAACAATATTTTCAGTTCTTAATAAACAACGAAATTTTTCTTCAGTTACTTTATTCTTCCATCTTTGAACGGATAAAAAACAATTGATAAAATATTTTGCACCAATAATTCTTTTGATATTTTTTTTCAGTTGTCATCAACCTGAAAAACTAAAACTCAATTTTAAGCACATTGATATTTCATGGAATTATTCTATGATTAACAAATTGTATTCAATGAGAATTGATTCGAATGCTGTTGCAATTTTGAGAATAATTGCAATGGATTCAACTTATCATTATTCTGCAAATTGGTTCCGGGATACTTTAAACGAAAACGAAATTAATTTCCTTAATAAGGAAGTTTCATTTTTAAAGTGTAAAAAAGTTGATCCGATAATTACACGATATCGAATTGATGGATCAGGAGCAACCATAATTATTCAAACAGACTCAGCACAAATTCTTGCTCAATTAAGCAGCTCAGAAAACACAAATGAAAATTTTAACCCCCTCGTTTATTTTATAAAAGCCTTTTCTAAAGATTCCGGTTTTACTCCAACAGATTCAATAAATGTTTTTGAAAAATTAGATGAAAATATATTTCCTCCACATCCTCCAAAAACTATAAAGTTCACTCCTCCTGTAATTAATCCAGGCAAATAGAATCACCATCCGAAGATTTTTTCTTTCATCTTTGAGTCACTAAAAATTACCAATGAAATTTTTTTCAATCACCACTCTCCTTTTCTCATTTGCAATTGTAACACTGAGCTTGTCGAAGGGCTACGCTCAAAAATCCTCTACCAAAAAAACAGAGAGCAAGACTTTTTCTCTCGAACAGGATGATTACAGTTTACTAACTCAAAGTCTGAGTTGGCGATGCATCGGTCCGTTTCGTGGCGGAAGAAGTTTAGCGGTGTGCGGTGTGCGCGGCAACAAACAGATATATTATTTCGGATCCGTGGGTGGCGGTGTTTGGAAAACTACCAATGGCGGAACTGACTGGAGTTGCATTAGTGATACTACTTTCAAGAGCAGCAGTGTTGGAGCAATTGCTGTTGCGCCGAGTGATGCGAACATTATTTATGTCGGCATGGGTGAAGTAGAAATGAGAAATAATATTTCGTTCGGTGATGGAATGTATAAATCAACTGATGCTGGAAAAACATGGAAGCACATTGGCCTGGAGAAAACTTATGCCATTCAAAACATCGTGGTGCATCCTAAAAATCCTGATTTGGTTTATTGTTCGGCGATGGGAAAAATTTTCGGAGCAAATGCAGAGCGCGGTTTGTATCGCAGCAAGGACGGCGGAAAAACATGGCAACTTATTTTACAGAAAGGCGATAGTACCGGTTGTGTGCAAGTTGTGATGGACCCCATAAATGCAGATGTGTTGTATGCTTCCATGTGGCAGGCACGCCGCAGTGCTTACGACCTCGTGAGTGGTGGTAACGGCAGCGGCCTTTATAAGAGTATTGACGGCGGCGATACATGGATGTCACTTTCTCACAATCCCGGAATGCCGGTTGGATTGCTTGGAAAAATTATGGTGGCTGTTTCTCCCGTTGATAATGATTTACTTTTTGCTTTAGTGGAAAATAAAAATGGCGGCTTGTTTAAAAGCAACGATGCTGGAAAGAGCTGGAGCAAATTGCCTGACAACGCAAACCTCACGCAGCGCCCGTGGTATTTCTCACAGATATTTTGCGATGCGAAAGACACACGCACTGTTTATGTTTTAAATGTGCAGGCATGGAAAAGTGTGAATGGCGGAAACTCCTGGCAAGGCATTTACAATCATCACGGCGACAATCACGACTTCTGGCAAAACCCTGATGATGCCGATAACTTTATGATTGGCGATGATGGCGGCGGCGAAGTAACTTTTGATGGCGGCGCACATTTCACTGATGAAGATTTTCCTACTGCGCAGCTATATCATGTGAATCTCTCTAATGATTTTCCATATCATGTTTACGGCGACCAGCAGGACAACAGCAGCATTTGTATTGCATCGCGCACACGCGGTTACAGCATTGATGCCTCGGATTGGTTTCCGGTTGCAGGTGGCGAGAGCGGTTACATTGTTCCCGACCCTGATAACTGGAAGATTACTTATGGTGGCGGTTACGATGGTTACTTGGGTAAGTACAATTACGAGAATAATCAGAACCAGGATATTTCTGTTTACCCAGAAAGCACCATTGGCGCGGGTTCGGTGAGTCGCATTAACCGCTTTCAGTGGACTTTCCCGATTGCGATTTCTCCTTTCAATTCGAAAATAATTTATGTTGGCTCGCAGTATGTGTATCGTAGCATGGATGCAGGAATGAGTTGGGTAAAAATTTCAGATGATTTAACCCGGCACGATTCAACCCGATTGCAACCGAGTGGTGGTCCCATAAATAAAGACAACACCGGCGCCGAAGTGTATGCTGATGTTTATGCCATTGCTGAATCTCCTGTAACACCTGGTGTGATTTGGATTGGCAGTGATGACGGACTCATTCATATTTCGAAAGACAATGGAAAGACATGGGAGAATGTTACACCACCTGCTTCCCTCCTTCCTGAGTGGGCAATGATTTCTATTATTGAACCATCTCACTTTGATGCATCAGCCTGTTATATTTCTGCTACTCGATATAAAAGTGATGATACAAAACCATATTTATTGAAGACAACTGATTACGGAAAAACATGGAACATCATCACAGATGGGATTCCTGAAACTGCTTACACTCGTTGTATTCGTGAAGACATGAATCGAATTGGTTTATTGTATGCAGGAACAGAAACCGGAATTTATTTTTCTCTTGACGATGGTGCGCACTGGAAATCTTTGCAATTGAATCTTCCCATTACTCCGGTTATGGATATTCAGATTTCTCCTAAGGAAAACGATTTAGTCATTGCAACACATGGAAGAAGTTTTTGGATTTTAGATGATATTTCATTCCTATATGTGTTACCTTATTCAAAAAGTTTTTTACAAACTCATAAAATTAATTACAAAGTAATTCAAGGTGACCCTCCAATGATAGTTGGGCGAGGTCTAACAATAGAAAATTTGAATACTGATATTCTTTTTTCTACCCGTCCGAATTACCGCATGCAAGGCGGAAGTTATCATACTGATTACACAGGAGAAAATGCGCCTAATGGTGTGATACTCCGTTACTGGTTGAAGAGTAAGCCCGCTAAGGAATTGAAGTTTATGTTTATCAAAGAGAATTGGGAAGGAAATATTTCTACCACCGACACCATTATTACTTACAGCAGCACCAAGGATAAAAAAGGTGAGCCGATAAAAATCTCGAAAGACTTTTATCAGGAAAAGAAAATTGAACGCGATGGAATTCTTACATCCGACAGCGGACTCAATACTTTTGTATGGGACATGCGCTACGATGACCCTGAACGATTAGATGGCGCGGTGCTATGGAATGGCTACACCACTCCGAAAGTTGTTCCGGGCGATTACAAAGTCAAGATGTTTATTGGAGATAGCTTGATACAGATTATGCTCTTCGAAATAAAAATGGACCCTGCTGTTACAGTCGAGACAGAAGATTTGCAAGCGCAACTCGATTACATAAAAGCAGCAAATAAAAAACTCGGCGAGGTTCACAAAGCCGTAAAAGACCTGCGCACCATCCGCTCGCAGGTGAATGATTTTATTGCAGGTGTAACAGATACCGCCGTTGCGCATCAGCTTCGCGATTACACAAAAGCAATGCTCGACACTTTGGATTTGATTGAAAACAATTTCGTAAACCTGAAAGCAAAAGCCGGACAAGATGTTTTAAAATATCCCATCGTGCTCAATGATAAAATCTCTGCGCTCGCCGGTGGCGCGAACTCTGCCGATACAAAACCATCTCCACAATTCTACGATGCCCTCACCGACCTCAGTGCGCGTGCCGAAGTTTATTTAAGAATGATGGAGCGTGTGAAGAAAATTTATGTACCTGGTTTTAATGTTAAAGTGAAGGACTTGAATGTTCCTGCGGTGCAGATAAAACAATAATTTTCTTTAACTTCAACTCGTCAAATTAAAAATGAGATGAAAAAATATTTTACAATCAATTTAGTTTTCTGTTCAATCACTTTTGTTGGAATATTATTTCCCAATTTAGTATTTGGACAAGCACAACTAATTATCACTCCGTCTCAAACACTTGTTTGCGCTGGTTCATGTGCAACACTAACAACTTCGTTTCAAGGTGGCGGAAGTTTTCCCGGAACTTATTCATGGTCTCCAACATCTGGACTAAACTCATCAACAAGTGCGAATGTAACTGCGTGCCCGACATCTTCAACAACTTACACTTGTGCTTTCAATGCAACTGCCGGATGGAATTCGCAAGCAGTAATTTCAATCAATGTTAATCCTGCAATCACACTTACTACTTCGGTAACAAATTCTGTATGCGGTTACAACCAGGGATATATTGATTTAACTGTTAACGGAGGTGCTGTCCCGTATACTTATCACTGGAATACGAATTCCACCACACAGGATATGGGACCAATTTCAGTAGGAACCTATTCAGTTACAGTTACAGATGGAGCAGGTTGCACCGCTTCAACATCTGCCAGCATCATTCAAATTGGCAACATCCCTGGACTTGGTTATACTCAAGTGAAGCCAACTTGTGGAAATTCAAATGGCTCAACCACAGTTGTGGTCAATCCACCAAATTATCCCCCCTACACCTATTTATGGAATTCCGGAGCAACAACCCAAAGCATTACTAATCTTCCTGCTGGGTATTATAATGTAACTGTTACGAATAGTCTTGGTTGCACTCAAACTGTAACTGTTACTTTAACAAATTCAAACGGACCTTTTCCTTCACAAATTACCGGGCACGACGCTCATTGTAATATTCCTTCTGGTTATATAATTATGTCAGTAGGCGGTGGAGTATCACCTTACACTAAACTATGGAGTAATGGCGCAACATCTTCAAGTATTTATAATCTGGATGCAGGAAATTATTCAGTTACCATAACTGATGCTGTTGGATGCAGTTGGGCTCAAATGCCCGTGGTAATCCACAATTATTATCCTGTAATTAATTTGTTTAACAAGATAAACTGCACCTGTGGAAACGATAATGGGCGAATTAATTTCAATGTAACGAATGAAGGAGTTAATCCGATAACGGCTTATTGGAGTTGGGGGCAAACAACAACTTATTCAAGTATGACATGGTTTGGATTATGGGTCGGAAATTATTCGGTAACCGTTACTGATAATAATGGTTGTTCTTCTTCTGACAATTTCACAATTATAGATAGTATCGGAGCAGTTTCAACTACAGACATAGTTTCAAATGCAAGTTGTGGAAATTCTGATGGCTCAATAAATCTATCCGTTATTTCCGGTACATCTCCTTATTCATTTCAATGGAACAATGGAAACAATTCTGAAGATATTTCTGGTATCCCTTTTGGAAATTATTCAGTTACTGTAACCGATGCAAACAATTGTACAGCATTGGCATCGGATACTGTGAATGAATATCTGCCTACATCACTTTCTGTTTTCATTCAAAGTGGAACACAAACTTTTTGTGTTGGCGGAAATGTTGTTCTTGGTGTTTCTCCATCTGGAATTTCATATCAATGGAAAAAAAATAATGTCGCAATAAGTGGCGCAACAAATTCAACTTACACCGCGACACTGACAGGAAATTATAAATGCACAATTACCTACAGTTGCGGAACAGTTACAACTTCAGGATTTCAAATTACAAGATTAGCTACTCCATCTGCTACAATTACTGCAGCAGGCGCAACTACTTTTTGTGTGGGACAAAATGTTGTATTAAATGTGAATGTTCAATCTGGAGTTACTTATCAGTGGAAAAAAGGAAGCACCGCACTTGCGGGTGCAACTAACAGCAGTTATCTCGCCACCACAGCAGGCAATTATAAATGCGTGGTTACAAAAACTTTAACTGGCTGTACCAAAACATCCAACCAAATTCACATAACAATTAATTGCAGGGAAGAAGAAACTATTTCCGAAAACAATTTTTCTATCTATCCCAACCCATTCTCCTATCAATTCACGCTCGAATTAAAAAGCATCAGCAACATTTCCATTTACAATCTCCTCGGAGAAAAACTTGTTGAAATAAAAAATGCAAACGGCACTGTTACGCTTGGCGAAGAACTTTCTTCAGGTTTATATATTCTTGAAATAAAAAATGAGAAAGGAGAAATTTCAAAAAATAAAATTGTAAAGACAGAATAAAAATCTAAAATGAATTCATCTTCAGATTTTCTTTCAAGCACATTAAAACTATTTCGCTACTACAAATCACTCGGCGATAAAACCATTGCTGCGTTGAGTGATGAACAATTATATTATCAACCAACAACCGAATCAAATTCAGTTGCCATTATTATTCAGCACCTCTCAGGCAATATGCTTTCGCGCTTCACTGATTTTTTAACAACTGATGGGGAAAAAGATTGGCGCAAAAGAGATGCTGAATTTGAAATTTCTCACGGACAAGAAGTTCCATTTTTTGAAAAAGTGGAACTTCTAAAGGCAGAATGGGAAAAAGGATGGGCTTGTATGTTCGCAGCAATTGAACCACTCACCGAAGAAGATTTATCGAAAACGATTTACATCCGAAACGAAAGTCACACTGTTACAGAAGCACTGCAACGACAACTCGCACATTATGCATCGCACATCGGGCAGATAATTTACATTGGTAAAATGCTGTTGAACGAAAACTGGCAATCACTTTCCATCCCCCGCAATAAATCAGCAGATTTTAACAAGGAAAGATTTGATAAGGATAAAGAACGAAAACATTTTACCGACAAATTATAAAAGCAATTTTCTTTTCCTGAAATAAAAAATTCCGCCTCTCTCGAAGCGGAATTTTTATTATTAAATCTTTAACGACTGTCAGAAAAAAATTATTCTTTCACCAATTTCCACACCACCACATTTCCGTTTTCAGAAATGACCTTAACAAAGTATAAACCGGAAGCGAAAAATTGACTATCTGTTTACCTATGAAAGGAAACCCCGTGTATTGTGCAAGGCAACCCGGATTTCTGCTGTAAAAAACCAAGTTATGTTTAATAATCTTACGCAGAAAACATAATTGCAACTTATTTTCGTTACAGCAATCCAATGAAATTCATCTCCATTATTTTTTTTATTTGCGTGAGTGCAGTATGCAATGCTCAGTTAACCGAATACCGCATGCTGTTTCCGTTTCCATACAATGGTGATAGCATTGCCATCAGGCACATTCACCAGTTAAAAATAAGAACCTTTTATTCCAAGGAAGCACTCCCTGCATTAACCAAACCTGATCTCGTAACTTTTTTTTGGTTTGATGACAGCGGCAAACTGCTGAGCAAGCGCACTGCAGCATGCGATTCATGCAGCACGCATCCCGTATTTATTGCCAACATCGATTCGGCAAAAATCAAATCGCACAAAGCAGTCTATAACAAATCCGGTCAACTGGCAAGGGAAGAAAGCGATAAATCACTTGATGTTTATGGCTACGATAAAACCGGTCGTATTTCTTATCACGCCTACATTATACCCATCAGCACCCTCGACACCAGTTACGATTGCACCTACCATCATTATGGCGATAGCGGCAAACCCGATTGGTCGGTGCGTTTTTCATTCATCCTTCACTACAATGCCGCCGGTAACACCCGCGACACTGTGAGTTCGCGAAAAAGTTACGCTCGCTACCTGTACAAAGATGGCAGACTTTTCCGTGTGCTCGCCGATCTTCCTACTAAAGTATCAGGCCAGCCCCGCTTTGTTATTAATTACAAATACATCAGCAAGAACAGGTGGGAGGTTTATTTTTTTGATGTGGAAGAAGATAAAAACACCTGTGTGTGGAAGGTGGAAGAGCAACAGTGATATTTTATGATTGAAAAAAATCAGCCGCTGCCTGTGATATAATTTCTCACCGCAGAAAAAACTTTCTGCACGACCATTTTAACAGCTATACCTTTCACCCCCGATGAAACTATTTAAGTTATTATTTTTTCCAATAGCCGGATTGATCTTGATGCAGTTGATGGTAAACAGCGGACTGCCCTCCCCTGCCGCACGCATGAGTTTTTTATTAATATGGATTGCTGGCTGGTGGATGAGCGAAGCCATTGACCTTGCAGTAACTTCATTGATACCAATAATATTTTTTCCGTTGATGGGCATCATGAGTGCCGATAAAACAGCGGCGCAGTATATGGAGCAAACCATCTTCCTGTTCATGGGCGGTTTCTTTCTGGCGTATGCCATGGAAAAGTGGCACTTGCACAGCCGCATGGCTTTTAAAATTATTTTGCTGCTTGGCAATAAACCATCGCGCATTTTACTTGGAATCATGGTCACCACCTATTTAATCACCATGTGGATTTCAAACACAGCAACCACTATCATGTTGTTTTCGGCAGTGCTGGCCATTATCCGCAACGAAAAATTATTTCATCCGCTTGGTCACAAGCGCGTGGCGGCTGCATACATGCTGGCACTTGCTTATGCAGCTTCCATCGGAGGCTTCTCCACTTTAGTGGGTACTCCACCCAATATGATATTCGCCGGGTTCTATGAAAAAATGGTTTCTGGTGCTGAGCCAATCAATTTTCTCCGGTGGTTTGTTTTTGCTTTTCCCATCAGCATCACCTTTTTTGTTTTAGCATACTGTGTGTTGCGGTTTTATGTAATCGGAAAAAAATATGACTTACCATTTGACATGCAACACATCCGCGATGAATTAAACCAAATGGGGAAACTGACCCGCGAAGAAAAATCGGTGATGACGGTTTTCTTTATCACCGTACTGTTATGGTTCACCCGGTCTGATATTGATTTCGGAAATTTTAAAATGACCGGCTGGAATAATCTGTTTGGCTTACCATCCTACATCAAGGACAGTACAGTCGCCATACTTGCGGGGTTTGTGCTTTTTTTAATTCCTGCAT
>JAHEZG010000113.1:0-1180 GCA_023251195.1 Chitinophagaceae bacterium
AAGCTCTTTGGCAAAAAATAAAAACAAATATTGCCCTACTGAAAAAATGGGGGTCGGATACTGGAAATAACCATCGACCTGTTTTTCTCACTTTCACGCATCACTTCTGGAATCAATTGTGCGGTCACGCAATGAGTTTTGCCACCATGATGCACAAAGGTTTTAACCAGCAACGCGGAATGACGAAAGGGTTTACGCTGCTCGGAGAAAAAGTAATGGACCAATTACTGGAACTCAACAATCCAAATTCCAACACAAGAATTCTGATCGATGCAAAACACCTGAGTATAAAAGCGCGGCAAACTTTTTATTCGAAAATTAAAGCGCATAACAATTCAACAAGTGGAAAAAAGATTTCTGTAATTGCCAGTCATACAGCAGTGAATCAATTGGCAACTATTAGTGATGTGTATGCCGGAAAATCGCACGATGAAATGGATGCGATTTACGATGCAAGCGGAATTTTTAATCCGTGGGACATTAATTTATCTGATGAGGAAATTATAAATATTTATGAAAGCGGTGGACTCATCGGATTGATAATGGATCAACGGGTTTTGAGCGGTCAGAAAATGATTAATCAGATTTCAAAAATTATTAAAGACCAGAAATTAAAAGCCGATTCATTATTATATAAAAGTTTGTGGGCCGAACCACTTGTGCAAAACTTATTACACATTGTAAACACCATACTAAAAGTGCACTCGTCAGATACTGAAAAAGCATGGCAGGTTATGAGCATCGGCAGCGATTTCGATGGTATGATAAACCCTGTTGATGCGTTTTGTTTTTCCGAAGATTTTCCAACACTGCGAATAATAATTGTTGAAAAATTAATACTGCGCGCACCAATTGAAATTTCCTTGCAGGGAAAATCATTGATTCAAATTGAACAATTGGTAGATGGTGTAATGTTTAAAAACGCTGTTCGTTTTCTTCATCAAAACTTTTAAAACACAAAAATAATTATGTTAAAACTCAATCATGCATTAATGTTTCAGCTGGAAGCCATTGGAATTGTGCTTATCCTTTTCGCAATTATAAAATTATTGCTGGCCCGAAATCACCGGTTTACTGAATTTCTTATTGGCGATGAAGGCGGTTACAGCCTTTCGCGTTTGCAATTAATCAGCTGGGTAGTAATAATTATTTCAATGCAAATTGCGCCCATGCTGGCTGC
>JAHEZG010000113.1:1190-10824 GCA_023251195.1 Chitinophagaceae bacterium
GAATTCAGCATTGTACTGAGTGAAAACATAAACTGGATACTTGGAATATCGCTAGGCAGTTATGTAGCTGCCAAAGGAATTTCGGTAAAAAAAACTATGGACTCACAAAAAATTGATCAGCACGAACCAGGATGGGGAGAATTACTGGTTGGTGACAATGACCGGATAGATTTCAGCCGATTTCAAATGCTGATATGGACCGCCATTGGAATATTTATTTACCTCATGCATTGTAATCATTACATCAGCGGAATCATAACCGCTTCATCAACTGATTTAATAAATTACTTTCCTGAAAACATTGAATCAAAAATTAAATTACCCACCATTGATATCAGTTTATTGGTACTAATGGGAATGAGTCAGGGTGCCTATCTTGGAAAAAAATTAATTCCCTCATTTAAAGTAGAAGAGGTGAAGAAAAAATTCAGTCTGGAATTGGAAACCGAATTGAACACACTTGATATTGGTTTAAAATTTAAAGAAAACGAATTGGAGTTAATGAAACAATCGGGTACCGCTTCAGCAGAAAATCTGGCAAAGCTGCAAGTTGAAATTACAAAACTGCGAAAGAGCCATACCGAGCGGCAAATTGATTTGGATCAATTAAAAAACTCAACCGCAAATTAATTTCGAAACCTAAATCTGATTAAAACAAATGAATGCAAATTTTAAAAACCTGGTATTTGAAGGTGGTGGAGTTAAAGGCATTGCTTATGGTGGTGCATTGGAGATTCTTGATAACATGAACATACTTACCGGTGTGCAGCGTGTGGCCGGAACATCAGCAGGCGCTATTACAGCCTGCTTGCTTTCAGTAGGCTATACATCAGAAGAAATTGCAAAGGAATTGAAAGAATTAAATTTCGCTTCGTTTAAAGACCGTAGCTGGTTCGGACCGAATAATATATTTCGGGTATGGAAAAAATACGGTTACTACAAGGGCGATTTTTTTATCGGTTGGCTCGGCGACCGGATAAAAAACAAAACGGGAAATAAAGATTATACTTTCAAACAATTGCAAACCGACATTGATAAAGGAGGTAAAAATTTAAAGCAGCTGTTTGTTATATCCACAAACCTGACACTTCAAAAGCCAGCTGTTTTTTCGGCTGAAACAACCCCCGATTGCACATTAAAACAAGCGGTGCGCATGAGCATGAGTATTCCTATTTTTTTTCAATCCATTTCTGAAAACAAAAACATTTTTGTTGATGGTGGTGTAAGCTGGAATTATCCGATAAACATTTTTGATAATTTAAAATTTATTCCGAAACAGGGTAACTACGAAAAGGTAGATTATGGCGAAAGTGATCAGTATGTTTTTAATCATGAAACACTGGGCTTCCGCCTCGACTCAAAATCGGTAATTGATTACGCAAAAAACAATTGGTCTATTCCACCACAGCCATTCCGGGGGCTGAAAGAATATTCTCTGGCGCTGGTAAATTTCATGAGCGAAATGGCGAATAAAAGCCACCTGCATTCAAACGACTGGAGCCGTACCATTTTTATTGATACCGGTAATATTCAAACTACGCAATTTGATCTTTCCGCTGTTGAAATTCAATCATTAATTCAAAACGGAAAAACATATACAACCAAGTATTTTGATTGGCGCAAGACCGATGAAAAATTAAAACTGCTTCCGGTTTAAAAAAACAATATCAAAGACCTTTTGGAATTGCTGCTATTAGTCGCTTGGTGTAACTGCTTTGCGGGTTATAATAAATTTCATCTGCCAAACCCATCTCCTCTATTTTTCCTTTATTCATCACCACCATGCGGTCGCTCATAAATTTCACAACCGATAAATCATGTGAAATGAAAATGTAAGTGAAGCTGAAATCATTTTGTAAATCTTTCAATAAATTTAACACCTGAGCTTGTACCGAAACATCAAGTGCTGAAACTGATTCGTCGCATATAATAAATTTTGGTTGCAGCGCGAGTGCACGCGCAATGCAAACACGCTGCCGCTGCCCGCCTGAAAATTCATGCGGATATCGATTGTAAAAATCAGGGTTCAACTGAACTTTTGTTAAAAGCTCTCTGACTTTTTCTTTTCGCATTTCGTTGTTCAGGTGAAGTTGATGCACAATCATTGGTTCCAGTATTGCATCGCCAACCGACATGCGCGGGTTGAGCGATGAATACGGATCTTGAAAAATAATCTGCATGTTTTTTCGCATCGGACGCAATTCTTTTTCGTTGAGTTTCGACAATTCAACTGATTCAAATTCAATTGTACCAGATGTTGGTTTTATTAATTGAAGAATGGTGCGGCCCAAGGTTGTTTTTCCGCAACCACTCTCTCCTACCAGCCCCAATGTTTCACCCGGAAAAACATCAAACGAAATTTGATCAACTGCTTTTACAAATTCCTTTGTTCGCGAAAAAAAACCTTTGTTAACCGGGTACCATTTACAAACATTTTTTAACGACAGAAGAGGTTTTATTTTTTGTTTTTCTTCTGAAGCTGTTTTCCATTCAGCTGTTTCAACAACTTTGTATTTTTCAGGTTGAATAATTTTTTCTTTCCACTCGCCACTTAATCCTTCTTCCATAAAATCAGCAATAACCGGTAACCGATACATGCGTTTATCAAGCGGTGGCCGGCATGCAAGTAATCCTTTGGTGTACGGATGTTTCGGCGAGTTAAATATTTCGTGAACCGGAGCGGTTTCAACAATTTTTCCTTTATACATTACTGCTACCCGGTCAGCAATTTCAGCAATAACACCTAAGTCATGAGTAATAAAAATGGTACTCATGTTATTTTCTTTCTGCAGATTTCGCATCAATTCAATAATGGTGGATTGCACAGTAACATCCAGCGCTGTAGTTGGCTCATCGGCAATCAGAATTGATGGATTGCAACTCATAGCCATTGCAATCATTACCCGTTGTTTTTGTCCACCGCTTAACTGATGCGGATAACTATTGAATATTCTTTCAGGTTCGGGCAACAATACTTTATGAAATAAATCAATCACCTGTTTCTTCGCTTCAAAACGCTTCACCTTTTTGTGTAACAAAATTGCTTCCATAACTTGTTTTCCGCAGGTAAAAACCGGATTGAGCGAAGTCATTGGCTCCTGAAAAATCATTGCAATTTCATTTCCTCTAATTGTTTGCAATTGCTTTTCATTCAATTTTATTAAATCGGATTCAACACCTGCTTTGTTTCTGAAAAACAATTCGCCCTGTTTAATAAAACCCGGTTGCTGTATTAACCGCATTACGGAAAGTGAAGTTACAGATTTTCCTGACCCCGATTCGCCAACTATACCAAGTGTTTCACCTTTGTTCAGGTAAAAAGAAATTTTTTGTACTGCGGTATTTACTCCATTGTCATTAGTAAAACAGACTTCGAGGTTATTTGCTTCAAGAATACGATCACTTACCATGGACGATAAAATTAAACTGCTGTGATTGTTGAATGCATCAACTAATTAACAGCGCCTTTTTCTTTTGCAATCATAAACCCTGTCATTTCTTTTTTTATGATTCGTTCAAAAACGGATACCGGTAATCAATTGGCGAAACAAATGTTTCCTTAATACTTCGCGGCGATACCCACCTTAAAAGGTTAATGGCGCTGCCGGCCTTGTCGTTAGTACCTGATGCCCTTGCACCACCAAATGGCTGTTGGCCTACAACTGCTCCTGTAGGTTTATCATTGATATAAAAATTACCGGCTGCATGGCTCAGATTTTTGGTAGCTACATCTATGGCATTACGATCGCGCGAAATAATGCTGCCCGTTAATGCGTAGGCCGAAGTGCTGTCAACGATTTTCAATGTCTCTTCAAACTTGGTTTCATCATACACATAAACCGATAGCACCGGACCAAATAACTCATCGCACATGGTTACATAATTCGGGTTGTCGGTTTGTATTACAGTTGGCTGAATAAAATATCCTTCAGATTTATTGCAATTACCCCCTGCAATAATTTTTGCATCGGTTGCTGATTTTGCATTTTCAATATAACCCGAAAGTTTATCGAACGATTTTTCATCTATCACAGCATTTATGTAATTGGTGAAATCTTCAGTGCTTCCCATTTTCATGCTTCTGATATCAGCGACCATTCGCTCTGAAACTTCCTTCCATAAATTGGATGGAATGTAAGCGCGCGAAGCAGCCGAACATTTTTGCCCCTGATATTCAAATGCACCACGGCTTAAAGCAGTAGCAACTACCGCTGCATCTGCACTCGGGTGTACCATAACAAAATCTTTTCCGCCTGTTTCTCCAACAATGCGTGGATAGGTTTTGTATCGCGAAATATTTGTTCCGATTGTTTTCCAGAATCCCTGAAAAACTTCCGTTGAACCTGTGAAATGAATTCCGGAAAAATCTTTATGTCCGAAAATAATATCACCGGTTACAGGTCCGGGAGTATAAACCAGATTGATTACTCCATCGGGCAATCCGCACTCACGCAACACATCCATAATAACATAAGCCGAAAATATTTGAGCGTTAGCTGGCTTCCACACTACAGTGTTTCCCATCATGGCCATACAGGTAGGAAGGTTTCCGGCTATAGCTGTGAAATTAAATGGGGTGATGGCAAAAGTAAATCCCTCAAGAGGCCTGTGTTCTGTTCTGTTCCAAATGCCTTTTGACGATTGCGGCTGTTGCGAATATATCTCGGTCATGAATTGCACATTGAACCGAAGAAAATCTATTAACTCACAGGCAGAATCTATTTCTGCCTGGTAAGCATTTTTTGACTGGCATAACATGGTTGCTGCATTAATGCGGGCGCGGTATGGCCCGGCCAGCAGATCAGCAGCTTTTAAAAATATAGCCGCACGACTTTCCCAGGGCATATGTTCCCAATTGTGTTTAGCTTTTAATGAAGCATCTATGGCAAGATTTACATGAGAAGCATCTCCTTTATGAAAGTTGCCAAGCAAGTGTTTGATTTCATGGGGCGGTCGCATTTCGCCAGTTTTTCCGCTGCGAATTTCTTTTCCGCCAATAATCATTGGTAAGTCAGCCGTTTCAGATTTGAATTTTTTCAACGCTGCTTTCAATGCCAGTTTTTCATCAGAACCTGCCGAATAATTAAGCACTGGTTCATTTACCGCTATCGGAACTTTATAAAATCCATTACTCATTTGAACTATTTTTTTAGGTCGCAAATGTAATTATTCAGTACCAGTAGAAAACTGATGTTTAAATATTGATTATAAATTTTCCATTCCACATTTCAGCACTTCTGAAATACTATTGCAATTCAAATGACAAGGATTGAACAATTGCTACAGTTTGTTGAACAAGATTCAACTGATTTATTTTCACGATATGCGCTGGGTCTTGAATATGTAAAAACTGAAAACTTTTCTGAAGCAGAAAATTGTTTCAATTATCTTATTGTAAATCATCCCGAATACATTGGAACCTATTATCAATTTGGAAAATTACTGCAGTTATTAGGAAAAGAAACAGCAGCAAAAACAATTTTCGAAAAAGGAATTGAAAAAACAAGACAATCGGATTTAAAAACTTTCAGCGAATTGCAAAATGCATTAACCAATATGGAACTTGGCTTAGATTAATCAGATTTTAAAATTGACCGTTCTATTTATTTTATTGGTTTGTATTTTCACTTCGGAAAATACTTTCATTCTTAACTTTTACTAAAAAATAAACAGATGCCTTCATTTGATGTAGTGAGTAAATCGGATGCACAACTGCTCGATAATGCAATTAACACCGCCAGAAAAGAAATTGTAAATCGTTATGATTTTCATGGAACAAAAACTGAAATTGATTTTGATAAAAAGGAAATGAAAATCACCGTGACAACCGAAAACGAAATGCGTGTAAAAGCCATTGGTGATATTTTAATTGCGCGATCGTTAAAACAACACATTGACCCACGGTGTTATGATTTTGGAAAAGATCAGTATGCATCAGGCAACATGATTCGGAAGGAAATAAAAATCAAACAAGGCATCGATCGTGATACTGCAAAAAAAATGGTTAAAGAAATTAAAGACAGCGGATTAAAAGTTCAGGCAAGTATTATGGATGATCAGGTTCGAGTTACCGGAAAAAAAATTGATGACCTGCAATCCGTTATTTCATTTTTAAAAATGAAGGATTATTCCATGCCTCTTGATTTTGTAAACATGAAAAGTTAATCGTATTCATTTCAAAAATTTAAAATTGTTTTATGAAGAATAAATTCAATTTAATAATTCTTGTTTTCTTTCTTTTTCAATTAAAATCATTCAGTCAATGTCCGGGTTTATTAATTCCTGATTGGGAAATTCCAATGACATTTCCCAATCAAACTTTGAGTTGCTTGCACGATCTGAATAAAAATTATTTGTATGTTGCCGGAAAAGATCAAGGACTATTGATTTATGACCTAACCAACTTAAGCTTACCTGTTTTAGTATTAAACATTCCGGGAGATTCGCTTCTGAACCTTGATGTAAACAGCCTGACACAAGATGGAAATTATTTATATCTGGCAATTGGAAATATTTTTGATAACAGCCAGCATTCGGGCATGGCGATTATTGATATTACTGCCCCGGCATCAGCATTTGTATGTGATGTTTGGCAATTTAGCGGATGGAGCGGATCAGGTATTGTAAAAGTTCAGGGCGATTATGCTTTTTTAGGCGCTATGCAAAATGGCCTGATAATTTTAAATGTGGCAGATAAAAACAATATACAATTTGTATCGCAGTTTATTCCTGACCTTTCATTTCCAACCATCAATCCTGATACTTTAAAATACAATGCGCGTGGCATGCATGTAATTGATGATGTAATTTATTTATGTTTTGATGCTGGTGGATTGCGAATAATTAATGTTCATGATAAACTAAATCCCTTTGAAACCGGCAGGTATTCATTGCCATTTTTAAATAATCATCCAAGAGCATATAATAATATTGTAGTGGATGATTCATTGGCATATATCACAATTGATTATTGTGCTTTAGAAATTTTAAATATTGATGATACTTCAAACATCACACAAACCGGCTGGTGGAACCCATGGGATTGTGCGAGTTCAACAAACTGGTGGTTGAATTCACGCGGACACACTAACGAAATAAAATTTGTAAAAGATTGCAACCTTGTTTTTATGTCGACCGGAAAAAGCCAGATTAATGTTGTTGATGTATCGAATCCGGCAGCACCTGATAGCTGTACAATGTTTGGCTCACAACTGGACCAGCAGGGAACCTGGGGGTTAGATGTATATGACGACAAAATTTTTGCCTGTTACATTTTTGTTCCGCTGGGCATTCCATTTCAAAGTAACTGGGCAGGTGTAAAAATGATTTCATGGAACAATGCCTGCGCTGATTATGTAAAGGATTTAAATCAATATTTAACTTCTGAAGTTTTTCCGGTTCCATCTGAAGGCGAGATTTATATAAAGTTTAAAAACAATACCAGTGCTGAACTCGAAATTGCAAATACTATAGGTACAATTATTCAACGAGTAAAAGTGACCAATGAAAAAAAGATTCAATTTCTGAACAGCTCATTTACTGATGGAATTTATTTTCTGAAAATAGAATATCAGAATGGAACATCCGAAATAAAAAAAATAGTTATTCAGTAAAAAAATCAAGAAAATTACTTCTGTAAAAATTTGAAAAGTTTAATTTCAGATTGCAGCATTCAGTATTTGATAAAATACTTTTTACCGAGTTGTGATTTAATATGTTTACACCATTAAATAAAATTCAAAATGAAATTTTTAATTCCACTGGCACTTATCCTATTTCCTTATTGTAGTACTGCACAATCGCTGACCGAAAAAAATTATCGCATTTACTCAGTTAAACTCGAAAAAGAAGTTTCGTTGTCAGCCATCATATCGGAAATGAATAACTATGATATTCTATTTTACGGCGAGCAGCACAACGATAGTGTTACACATTTTCTGGAGAAAACAATTTTTGAAATGCTGTATGCACAATACAATTCGCATGTTTCATTATCAATGGAAATGTTTGAACGCGATGTGCAACCGGTAATGAATGAATACCTGAATGGATTTATAAGAGAGAAAAATTTTAAAAAAGATGCACGGGTCTGGAGCAACTATGGCGATTACCGGCCGATGATTGAATTTGCGAAAGAAAAAAAACTGGATGTGATATGTGCCAATGCCGCAAGCCGTTACACGAACCTCGCCGGTCGGAAAGGAGAATTGGAATTGATGAAATTACCTGCTGCTTCAAAATTATTTTTTGCACCACTTCCTTACGATACGGCAACCGGAAAATATTATGAAAAACTGATGGCCCTATCAGGCCACTCACCTGCTCCGGTTGTTCCAATCCCGGATTCACTTAAAACACAGGCGCCACCGCCCATGATGATGGGAAGTTTTAATTTAGTAGTTGCTCAATCGTTATGGGATGCAACCATGGCGTATTCAATTTTTGAATACCGCCGGAAAAACCGCGATAAGAAAATAATGCAGGTGAATGGCCGATTCCACAGTGATGAATATTTTGCTGTTGTGGCACAATTGAAAAAATATTCTCCGAAAACAAAAGCACTTGTTATTTCAACATTCAGCGACGACTCTTTTCCGAATGTTGATTGGAGTCAATTCAAGAGCCTTGGCGATTTTATAATAGTTACTGATCCAAATGTTCCCACTACCTATGAAGATTGAGTCTTCATGTTTAGTTAAAAATAAAATCTGACTCGACTTAAAATTTATTTCTCTTAAACACCACATAGTTTACTATTCAGGATTTAAAATAAATACCTCAATTTAAAATTAATTCCACTCTGAAATTATTTCAACCATTCGTCTTGCTAAAAAAGATATTTAATATTTGCAGCTTTCGCATCAATCAAAAAATCAAATGCGCTTCTTAATAAAAATTTTAATTACAGGTTTAGCAGTACTAATAGCTTCTTACCTGCTGCCGGGTGTGAATGTAGAAAACATGGTCACTGCAATATGTGTGGCTGCAGTTCTTGCGCTGCTGAATTCATTTGTAAAGCCGGTACTGATAATTCTTACATTGCCCATAACTATTTTTTCGCTTGGTTTATTTCTTTTAGTTATAAATGCATTCATGATTATGCTGGCAAGTAAATTTGTTCCGGGTTTTAAAGTGGATGGGTTTTGGTATGCCTTACTATTCAGTATTGTTTTATCAATTATCAATTCATTTTTTGAAGCAAGCAATCCTTCAAATAAAAACAGTGACTAAATTCGATGTTGTTTTTTTGGCTAGAGTTGAGTTTAAACTGTAATTGCATTTCGCCCCTTATATAAAATAAAAAAAAGGCAGGACCTCTACTTCCCACCTTTTAGTCGGGCAGGAAATTGCCTGCCGCACGAACCACAGTAAATATTATTTTTTCGCTATTAGTAATAAGTTTTTAGCTGTTGCAATTTCTTTGAGCTAAAACCTAACAACTAACCGCGTGCTTTTAAAATCTTGGACAATAAACTTTTTTGCTTCCCATTCCCATAAGTTTACTGGTGTACAGAAATGAAATTTCTGTACCACCCAAACCATGACTTACTTTACTTAATGAGCTTGTATTAATATCATAACTCAAGGCAAATGAAATATTATCGATATCAAATCTGGTAACTGCAATAACTGC
>JAHEZG010000114.1 GCA_023251195.1 Chitinophagaceae bacterium
TTTTTATCCAGTGCTTTTTTATAACTGTTGTAAACATATTTCTGCTCGTTCTTTCCTTTTAAATCAAAAGTAACTTTCATGGTAATGGCCGCAAATCTTTCTTTTGATAAAACGGGTTCAAGCTTCGAAAGCATTTCACCTTTTAATAAACCTTTTACTTCTTCCTTACTCATTCCTGCCAGGTTTTTAAACTCCGATTTTTTAACCGAGTCTTTAAACATTTCCCACGAATCGCTGGTGGTAATTACAAAGGCTACTTCTTTTTTCTGGTACTTACCCAGCGCATCAACAATACTCTTGGCTCGTGACTGTTGCAATTTTGCATTCATCAATGAATCACCTTCAAGCGAAGAGTGTGCATCTATGGTAATATCACTTACAATAAAATCCGGTTGGTTCAATGCTTTTAAAAATCCTTCGATATCCTTTGTATCATAAGTTGATTTTCCCTGCTCGAAATAAATGATAAATTCCAGTTCCTGATTTTCACTTTTCGGAAGGTATCGTTTCGGATCGTTCATTGTCAGTGTATCGGGATACAATGTGAGCGGAATTAATTCACTGGCTCCTCCATCCTCAAGGTAACTTCGTGTTATGGTTTTGCATGCTACCTTATTTACAATATAAATTAAATTGATTTCGTACTTGGCTGTATTAAGCGTATTGACATACTTGGATGGAATTTTTGCAATCACTCCTTTGTAAGTATTGTTTTTCGGATCGAGCTTGGTGTTTTGATTCACCTTCAATAATTTCTTTTGATAAATGGGTTTCAGCAAGTATCCTTTTGAAAAAAGATTGTTGTCCATTATGTTTTCATTCGAACATGGATAGGCATCTTTTAAAACCAGGTCAACAGCTAAACCGTCTTTTAATCCACGGAAATATTTTTTTAATTTTTTAAGATTCGGATATTCCAGATAAACCAGTCCGCCTTCAATTCTTACTGAATTCAATAATTCATCAATGTCAGGGAACTTCGCGCATTGCTTACATTCCTTTTCGTCAAAAACATAAAGGCCACGACGGCTTTTGCTGAATGGAATAGGCAATGTTTTCCGGTATTTTACACCATTGTTAAACGCATCAACACCACCAAAAACAACAGTGATGTATACCTTTTTATTTTCATCGTTGTAAAAACTTCCGATGCCGCAGTAATAGTATTTAGGGTTTTTTAAAATCTCTTCAAACTTTTTTCCGGTTGCCATTTTATTTACTGCATCCCCGGCTACCTGAGTGTAGGTGTACATGGTTTTTGCTTTTCCACCCGGAATATCAACTGACACCTCTTTTACTTTAGTGGTTCCTTTGTATTTTTTATTCAGGTCACCTGCAAAACCTTCTTCGATGGTAATTTTTTTTGCAGTGGAATATCTTTCAGCCAAATCCATTGCAGCTTTAGTAAGAATGTCGTTAACAATCATACTGTCAACTCCGGCTTTCCACCGAACCGCATTCATTCCGCCCAGCAATTGTTCAACTATTGCATCGTTGCTGTAACTCATCGGATCAATTTCCTGTGCTTTCATGTTGAAAGAAATGCTTGCAAAAGCAAGAATCAGAATAACTCTTTTCAGAGACATGTGTGTTTGTTTAGTAGGTTTAAAATTTGGAGCCACGATTTTAGAAAAACTATTCAATATAAATACAACTGTTTTTCATTTGTTAACAAATATTTTGTTTTTGGTAGTAAAAAAATATTCAGGAATTCAGCTAAACATACAGTTGTAATATTTTCAAAAATCAATACGCATATTTGAGCGCACATGATCAATCTTATACTTTCCATTTTATTTACTACCTCGCTTGGTGTTATACTTAAATTGTTTGAACGAAATAAACTGGATGTTTTTCAGGCAATTGTTTTTAATTATTTATCGTGTGTGGTAACCGGTATTTTAGTTCAACATTCTGTTCCGGATTATTTTGCTTACTCAGGTGAAGGTTGGTTCAGGTATGCAGTAATTCTTGGATGCAGTTTTATTTTCTTTTTTAATGTAATGGGTTACATAGTGAAAAAGATGGGCATTACAGTAATGTTTGTTGCTAATAAACTTTCATTGGTCATTCCGGTAGGTGCTGCTTTTTTTATTTTCAATGAAGAAGTTACAGCATTAAAAATTGCCGGGATATGCATTGCCTTACTGGCAGTACTTTTTACTTCGATAAAATCTGATGAGAGTAAGCACAGTTTCAGCGGTCAACAACTGTTTTGGCCGATATTGCTTTTTGTTGGCAGTGGCATGAATGATACGCTGGTGAAATATGCACAAGCATTTCACCTGCGCGATATTGATAACGCACCCTTTAACATCACCATTTTTTCCGCAGCCTCTGTAGCCGGTGCCATCATCTTTTCGGTTATGCTGATTCAAAAAAAATCAAAATTGAATTTTAAAAGTATTGTTGGCGGATTGCTGCTTGGTGTGCCTAATTATTTCAGCATGCATTTTTTAATAAAGGCACTTTCCATTCCGGACTATGGAAGTTCAATTATTTTTCCGCTGAATAACATAGGCATTGTTATAGCATCTTCTTTAATAGCTTTTATTCTATTTCATGAAAAATTATCAAAGCTGAATATTGCCGGAATTGCACTTGCGGTTTTAGCTATTGTTATTATTGCTTTTGCAGTATGATCGAAATTTTTAAAACCATTGCTGATGCATCAACGGGTGAATTTAAAGATCGTGGAAGCAAATTTATTGCTTACTCATTCCCGATAAATAATACGGAAGATGCTGCTGCAAAAATTTTATTTACCAAAACCGAACATCCAAAAGCACGACATTATTGTTTTGCTTACCGCCTCGGAACCGATCAACTGATTTTCAGAGCCAGTGATGATGGCGAACCTTCTGGCACTGCCGGCAAACCAATTCTTGGTCAGATTGATTCGTTCGGATTAACCAATGTTATTGTCATAGTAGTCAGGTATTTTGGTGGGGTATTACTTGGAACCGGGGGATTAATAAATGCCTATCGCGAGGCAGCAAAAATTTCACTTGCTCATTCTAAAATAATAGAGCAAACAATTTTATATAATGTAACTGCTAAATGCGAATACAACTTGTTACCGGTGCTGATGAAGTGGATAAAAAAATATGCTATAAAAATAAACGAACAAAAAATTGCTGATGAATGCGTTTTTAATTTATCGGTTGATAAAGAACAATTGAAATTACTGCGCACAATGAATGGCATTACAACTGAATCCTGAATTTTAATCGGCTAATTATTTAACAATTGTAAATGGTTTCAGAAATTCATTTTTTCCATTGGAAATTCTGATAAAATAGAGGCCGGAATTAAAGGCACTTAAATCAATTTTATTTTTATTGCCGGCAATAAAATGCATCTCGGTTTTTCCAATTTTAATTCCCATTCCATTATACCATTCAACCGTCCAGATTCCTTCAAGATTTGTTGCAGCAATGCTTATAAATTCCGAAGCAGGATCCGGGAATAATTCAATTTCGCCAATAATATTTTTTAGTTCTTCAACCTGTACTGATGAAGTGTGACCCACTGAGTCTATTTCAGAATCGTGAGGATCATTAATTTCATTGGAAGCAATAACGACATTTAGTAGCGCCACACATCCAATACTATCGGTTACAGTAACTGAATAAAATCCGGCTGGTATTAAATGCAAATCCTGAGTGGTTGCGCCATTGTTCCACTCATAAACAAACGGATTTGAAGGCCCTGATACAAACAGGTTAATATTTCCATCTGCATTATTATAAGTTGCATTTATATGTGTTTCATAAAGTGTTGGTCCGTTCAGGTTACTGATATTTATGCCTTGCGAAACTGTATTGGCATTAATATCAGTAACTGTAACATGATATACCCCTGAAGCAATATTATATAAATCTTCTGTTGTTGCTCCATTGTTCCACTGAAAAATAAAAGGTGGCGTTCCGGTTAAAAGAGTAACATCAATACTTCCGTTTAATGAATCGCAGGTGGTATTGATTTTTGAAATGGAAACTGAAGGTGACATGTAAGTATAAACAGGATTGAATAAATAACAGTTTTCAGAATTTAAAACTGATGTATCATTCAGCGCCAATCGGATGCTGTCGAGTTTTAATCTGTATTGCGTCAGTGTATCCTGATAAAAATAATGATGCACCAGATTTTTCTTTTGATACGGATCCTGAATCATATCAAACAATTCTTCGGTTGTATCAGAGCAATAATATCTGTTGTATTGAAAATAATTGTCTTTAAATGTTCTTACCGATGCAATGCTATCAATTGGTTCAGGAGTTTGTTCATATAAAAATTCTTTGCGCTTAAATTGGTTGCTTGTTATAGAATGAATAGAAGTTCCATCCATGTTAAAAGTATCAACTATGCCGACAGCATCCAGAACGGATGGAGCTACATCAATATTCAATGTAATGCTGCTGTCAATTACAGTTCCGGGTTGAAACCAAGCCGGATACCGGATCAGCATTGGCATTTTCATGCATTCATCATACGGTAATGATTTTCCACGCAACCGATGTTCGCCCAATAAATAACTGTTGTCGGTTGTAAAAATCACCATAGTGTTTTCAAGCAATCCATTCGCTTGCAAGCTGTCAAGTATTTTTCCAGTAGCTGATTCAATGCCCAGCATCATAGCATAATAATCTCTGTTTTCATTTTCATATTCGGGTAAAGTAGTAATGGGATGCGAACCCGGCGCATATAAAAACGAAGGATAATTAGCAGTGTAAGCATTCCAATTCAAGGGTATGCTGAACGAATCGGCAGCATAGTAATTTGTATATTGCAATTCAGGAACATGCGGTGTGTGCGGTGCATTGTAGCTAAGCATCATAAAAAACGGAGTATCTATTCTGCTGATTAGTTGTAATGCACTATCAGTAATAAAATCGGTCATGTGGCCGGTTACAGAAATTAATGAATCATAGTATCGTGCTGAATCATTGTAATAAGTAGTTGAATTCGGAGTCCATAACCAGTAATCAAACTCAGGTTTTGGAAATGGTGTGCCCAGCATCCATTTACCACAGAGTGCAGTATAGTATCCATTTGCATTTAATATTTTCGGAATGGTTTGCAGTGATTGAGATGGATATGCACTGTTATTGATGGCCCCTGTTTTATGCCCATAGTTTCCGGTTAAAAGTGAAGTGCGACCGGGTATGCACAAGGCATTGGTTGAATAATATTTCAGAATTGCACCTTCGTTTCCAATCCGGTCAATATTCGGTGTATGAATAAAAGTATTGGTGTTATAAATATCAATCATTTTATAACTCATGTCATCGGTCAGGATTATTAAAATATTTGGCCGTGAAGTGGATTGAGCAAACAGGTTTTGAAAACTCAAAGCCATGAAGCATACACTAAAAATCTGCAGGAAATATTTTTTCACTGATTTATTTTGAACTGATTTATTTCAAATCCTTCACCGGAATAAACATCTCAACAAATTTCATCATCGAGCCAATGTTGCTCACTTTTATTTTCCCGAACATCACTGCCATCTGCACATTAATTCGTCCCCACTCTGCATCTGCATAATTTTCATCGGTGCTTTCAACCACGCATTTTGGTTCGCCGGATAATCCGGATGCAACTTCGCACTTGCCATCTTTAACTGTTACAGTAAAGTCACCGCCGTTTGCTCCGCTGATTTTAAAGTGATAAAGAATATCTACTCCTGCACCTGCTCCTTCCTTCAATCGTTGCGGAAGTGATTGAATAATTTCTTTTGCTGTTTCGTACGCCATGATTTTTTTCTTGCAAAGAAAGGAAATACTATGGGACACAGATTATAACGGATGCAACAGATAAGCACAGATTATTTATCAGTTCAAATCCGTTCAATCTGTGCTAATCCGTGTCCTATTCAAAAGCGATAAATCACTCCAGCATTCACCCCGAAATTCAAATCGCGCTGATGAAGCGAACTTGATTTTTTGTATCCTTCGGTGATTGCGTAGCTTGAGTTGATTCCTGATTGCAGCGCAAAGTGTTTCGAAAGAGAATATCTGATCGAAGTAATTAACATTCCTTTCACATAAAACCTGTTCAACTCATTCGATGAAATACTTTCCATGTTTTGTACTCCAAGATTCGCAAATGTGTTTGGAATAGTTGCTCCGCTCGAAGCAGAATACCTCATTAAATATTCAGTTCTGATTCCTGTAGAAATATTCCAACTGAAATTTTTGCATGCAATAATTGGAATCCCGATTCCAAAATCAACAAAAGTATTCCGTGAAAACTCACTGCCTGTTGTATAGTCTGTAAACTTATCAGCACTGACTAAAGGAATTCCTGATGTAGTATCGAAAACAGAAACGGTCTCGACTTTCGAAGAAGTATAATTCTGATTCAACTCATAAAATCCTAAACCAAAATTCAACTCCAGGTTTTTTGCTTTCGGAAACTGATAAATTAATTGCAAACTGCCATCAATATAATTTGCGTTTTGTTTTTGAAATGATTGAAGTGTATCAGTTGAATTTAAAATGGAATGTTGCATCAAATATGAAGAAGAAATCAATAACGATATTCTTCGTTTCTTGCCACGATAATTACTACTTAAAATATCAGCTGAGGGAAAAGAAATAACAGGTGCATCACGAAAAGCAAATGAACATGCCTGCAGTGGTTTTGGAGCCATTGGAAAAAGAACAGCTGTTTTTTCATTAACAATTATATCCGGTTTTTCCTCCAACTCATTTTTCTTAACAACAGTTTTAAGTTCAACAATTTCTGCTTGCTTATTTAAAGGAATGACTTTTCGCTGCTCGTTTTTCAAAGGAAAATTTTCAGTAATTGTTTTCACAGCAGCAACTTGTTCGGTCTTTTGCGCTGGAACAGCTGGAACAGTTTTTACTACTTCTGATGAATTATTATTTACCGCAACAGTTTCAACTTTTGATTTTTCAACTTGTTTGTTAAGTGTTTCGTATTGGTCGCCGGCATTTAAAAGATAAAGTGTTACACCACCATACACCACCACAGCAACTCCAACAATACTGAACAGCCAGAAGAAAAGTACTCTGTGGTTTTTCTTTTGTTTCAACGCATCTTCCACATTCAACCAAACTGATTTATCAGGTGTTGGTTGAAATGCATCGGCGAGTTGCCGGGCTTTCAATTCCCAGTTGTCGTTTTCAAACTCTTTCATATTCTTTCACTTTAAATCGTTGTTGAATTATTTGTTCCAGTTTAGTTCGTGCGCGGGTGTATTGCGAACGACTGGTGCTTTCAGTTATGCCGAGCATCGCTCCTACTTCTTTGTGCGAGAATCCTTCGATTGCATATAAATTAAAAACTGCTTTAAATCCTTCCGGCAATTTCGAAATGCAATTCACTAAATCTTCCGATTGCAGTTTGTTCATCACCTCCGGGTTGGTTGCATGATTTTTCACATCAATTTTTTCTTCGTCTTCAAACAGGTTTTTGCTTCTTGCTTTTATAAAATCGAGCGCCGTGTTCACCATTATTCTTCGTATCCATGCTTCTAATGGTCCGTCGCCCTTGAATGATTTTAATCTTGTAAATACTTTAATAAATCCTTCCTGCAAAATATCACGCGCATTTTCTCCGTTTCGGGCATAGCGATAACACACACCGTTCATTTTCGATGCAAACAATTCATACAATCTTTTCTGAGCCGCTGCATTTCCTTTCAAACACAATTGCACCAACTCATTGTCCGATTCAGTCATTCATGTGGTTCGTGGTGTAAAGCTATCTTTTGCTTTTTAAATTTCAGTTTGATACAATGACTGAATGCAGAATGGAAATGCTGCACGATAAAAAAAAGAATTCTTCGAAAAATGCCTAATGGGTTTATTGAGGAGTCTTCGACAAGCTCAGACTGACAACATTTAAAAGCATTAATGTCACACTGAGCTTGTCGAAGTGTTATTTTCCGAAGAAGTCTAATATTCTTTTAATAATTTCATCCGTGCTCTTTATTTTCATCGCATAAAATTTTCTATCCATGATTTTAGATGAACAGAAAAAAACAAAGCATGTGGCATGGACTATTGCCATCGGGTTTATTGGTTCATTCGTTGCTTTTGCTATTTCATTTTTATTTCCTCCCGACTTTACTAAAAGCCCCGCTGTGTTTCAGGAGGCAGCACTGATTGCGCAGGAAATAAGTATGGCACTTTATATTTTCGGATGTACAGTTCTTGGATTAAAGTTGGCTGAAGAAAAGAAAACGCTGCCCGCTGCGGGATTTACGATGATGGCGATTGCGCAAGGTGTTTACTTCATTCTGTATTTTATGAATCTCGAAAATCCTGAAAAATTAGTAGAGGCATACAATACTTTTTGCGGAATGATGTACTTGCTTTTACCTGCAATGATTTTAATATCATTTTATAGTCATTTTCCAAGATGGGTAAATGTGCTTGGAATAATTGCGTGCATTCCAAATTTGATGGTTTACTTTCAATTCATGACAACTAAAAAATATTCTGAGCAACTTGACACATTCAGTTTTTTCTCATTGATTTTATTCAACATCACAGCTTTGATTTGGGGAATTTTTATTTTGCGGAATATGAAAAATGAATTGAAAGAAATGAAAAAATTGAAAATGGAAAAAGAGTAATTAATAATTGAAAAGGGATAATTGATAATTAATCTGATGGTTATGCTGCTTACCGAAAAACAAAAAATAAAACATGTCACTTGGATTACCGCCATCGGTTTTCTTGGCTCTGCGTTCACATTTGTGCTCACTATTTTTATTGCCCCGCTTCCCGATTTCAGCAGCGAGGTTCCGAAAATTTCGCAGTTGATGCTCACGATGGGACAAATCGGAACTGCATTATTAATAATTGGTTGTGTTGCCTACGGAATTAAAATGGCGGAAGAAAAAAAAACCATTCACGCAATCGGGTTTACTTCCATGTCTGTAGCGCAAGGAATTCTGTTTGTGCTTTACTTGATTTCATACAACGGCCACGAAAAGTTTGAAGAAGCATACCGCATGTTCTCTGCAAGTTTGTACCTGCTCATTCCTTCCATGCTGCTGATTGCCATTTACAGTGAGTTCCCGAAATGGTTGCGGATACTTGGTGCTGTTGCCTGCATTCCATATGCAGTTGAAAATATTCTGTTTTCATTCACCGGAAAATTTGATGAAACCATTATGATGATTGACGGAATTGGAAACATACTTTTCAATTTTGTTTATATCTGTTGGGGAATTTATGTGCTGCGGAATTTGAAGCAGGAACTGAAAGAAATAAATTCCATGTGAACTGAATTCAGTTTTCATTTATTTAAATTTAATTCCTTAAAAACATTTCCATTTCAATTTTGCTTTTACATTCGTTCCACTTAATAAAAAATTCATGATCAAAAAATTACTGTTTACCACTCTCCTCTTTTCCTTTATTTCTGTTACACTTTTTGCGCAGTTGAATTATCCACAAACGAAAAAGTGCGACACTGTAACTAATTATTTCGGAACAAAAATAGCCGACCCGTATCGCTGGCTCGAAGACGATAACAGCGACGAAACAAAGGCATGGGTAGTTGCTGAAAACAAAGTCACTTTCGATTACCTCGCAAAAATCCCCTATCGCGATAAAATAAAAAAACGCATAACTGATTTATACAATTTCCCCCGCATATCTGCTCCTTCCCGTTCGGGTGAATATTATTATTATTCAAAGAACAGCGGCTTGCAAAATCAGTCCATCAATTATTATAAAAAAGGAATTGACGGAACCGAAGAAATTTTTCTTGACCCGAATACTTTTTCTGCTGAAGGTACTGCCTCTGTAGGATTCGCCGGTTTTTCGCAAGACAGAAAAAAATTAGCTTACACCGTTGCAAATGCCGGAAGCGATTGGCAAACCATGTATGTAATGGATGTTGCGACAAAACAAAAGACAACTGATAAATTGGATTGGGTGAAATTCAGTGGTGCTGCGTGGAAGGATAATGGGTTTTATTATTCGCATTATGCAATTCCTGAAAAAGGGAAAGAACTTTCTAACGCGAATAAAAATCACAATGTATATTATCACATTCTCGGTGATGCGCAGGACAAGGACCAATTGATTTATTCTGATGCCGCTCATCCACTTCGCTATCATGGAGCTGAAGTAACTGATGACGGACACTTTCTTTTCATCAACATTTCAGAAGGCACAAGCGGCAATGAAATTATTGGTCGCGATTTAACCAATGGTTCTGCTGATTTTAAATTGCTGTGTCCGGGTTTCGATTATGATTATTCCATTCTCGACAATACCGGATCGTATTTAATTGTGCAAACAAATTTTAATGCGCCGAATCAAAAAGTGGTGCTGATTGATTTTAATAATCCTGACACTTCTAATTGGAAAGATATTATTGCGGAGAAAAAAGAATTATTGCAATCTGTTACAGTTGCCGGAGGGAAATTATTTTGCACTTACCTGAAAGATGCTTCGAGCCATGTGTATCAGTATTCGCGTGGTGGACAATTGGAGCGCGAAATTGCTTTACCCGGAATCGGAACTGTTACTGGTTTCTCCGGTGAAAAGGATGATAAGGTTTTGTACTTCTCATTCGTATCGTTCACCAATCCTTCGTCGAATTACAGTTATGACATTGCAAGTGGCGAAGTAAAATTATACATGAAGCCCGACCTGACCTTCAATCCGGATGATTTCGAAACAAAACAAGTTTGGTACACCAGCAAGGATGGAACGAAGGTGCCGATGTTTATTGTGAGCAAGAAGGGAATTAAATTAG
>JAHEZG010000115.1 GCA_023251195.1 Chitinophagaceae bacterium
AATCATTTCGTCGTGTGCTTCGCCATAAGCTTCAAGCATTGGTATTTCTACTTTTTTTGATTGACCAACTTCCATATCAATCATTGCATTGTCGAAGCCGGCTATCACCTGACCTTCGCCAACTTTAAATTCGAGTGGTGCACGACCTTCTGAAGAATCAAAAGTTTCGCCGCTTGCTAATGTGCCGTGATAGTGAACTTTCACTGTATCGCCGTTTTGTACTTTTCTCATTTGTAATATTTATGGCGGCAAAATAAAATGAAAAAACAAGAGCAAATAATTTTCAAAGAATATTTCTGATGGCTTCTGTTTTCAATAACACTTCTTCCAATTCATTCTGCGCATCGGAATCAATGGTGATGGCTCCGCCTGCTGAGAATGATAAATATTTTTTTGCTGCATCGTACTGAATGCTCCGAATCACCACATTGAAATCAAAATTATTTTCAGGAGAGAAATAGCCAACAGTTCCGGAAAACAATCCGCGCTTTGTGTTTTCCAGTTCATCAATCAACTGCATCGCCCTGATTTTTGGTGCTCCGGTCATGCTGCCCATCGGGAAAGCATTTTTAATTGCGTCGGTTACTGAAATTTCAGTTCTCAATTCGCCGCTCACTGTCGAAACCATTTGGTGTACACGCGGATAAGAATAAATTCCGAAGAGTTCTTCCATTGTTACAGTTCCGGGTTTGCAACTTCGTGATAAATCATTGCGCACCAAATCAACAATCATCACATTTTCTGCACGGTCTTTTTCACTGTTGAATAATTGCTCGCGCAGGTTTTTATCTGCTGATTCGTCATCACTTCTTTTTATTGTTCCCTTGATTGGCTGCGAGAAAATTTTATTTCCTTCCTTCGAAAGAAACCGTTCAGGGCTGGCACACAAAAGAAATTTTTCATTCAGTTTATAAAATGCAGAAAACGGCGCAGGTGATTTTTCATTCAACTGAAAAAATAACTGCAGCGGATTGCACAAATAATTCTCGCAATAGAACTCCTGACACAAATTCAATTCATACACATCGCCCTGGCGAATGAATTCTTTTACCTCCTCTACTTTCCGCAGGTAATCTTTTTCATTCATTCTTCTTTTCACTTGCGGAGAAGTGGAAACATGATATCCGGAAAGAGTGATTGCATTTATTTCATCAAAAATTTTTTCCTCCTGTTTTTCATTCGAAGAAATTTCAACTTCATTTCCTTTCAACTGAATAAGTATTTCAGGAATAAAAAAATGCAACAACGGAAAATTTAATTGCGATGAATTCTTTGATTGCAACTTTTCAATTTCATTTTTTACATCGTAACTGATGTAACCGAATTTCCATCCATCGTTCTCTTCAATAAATTTTTGCAACGATTGAAAACAATTTTCACTGACAACAATTTCTTTCGCAACACCGGCAGCCAATAAAAATTCCTGTTGTTGATGAAGATGATTGGTGTATTGATTATTGTCGAGCGCGCAAACCACTTTATACTGTTGCGCCCATTGCACTGCTTTTTGTTTAAATATTTTTATATCAGAGGGAATAAAAAAAGCGGCAACTCTTTTTAAATCAGAATTGCCGCTTGTATGTATCATTAGAATTTATCGCTGACGACTAATAATCATCATCGTCATCATCATCGTCGTCGGTGAGTTTTGTGAAATCATCATCCAAATCAAAATCTTCTTCTATTTCAAGATTAGATTCATCTAAATCTTCGTCATCGTCTTGTTTCTTTTTGTTGGCGGGTTTTGGTGAACTTCCGGAAGTCTTTTTTCCGGCGGCAGCAGAGGGCTTGGCGGCTTTCTTCGGCGCAGCGCTTTTAGCAGAAGATTTGCCTGATGATTTGGTAGAAGGTTTTTTCATGTGTGTGGATGAATGGACTGTAAATTTTGAAACTGTTTTTGAATGTTCAAAATATTTTTTGAATTATTTTTTTAGCGAGAAAGGTTTTTGTCTAAAACAATTAACTGTTCACGACCGGGACCGGTTGATAACAGCGCAACTTTCACCCCTGATTTCTGTTCAACATACTGAATATAATTTTTCAATCCATCAGAAATTTCTTCTGCATTTTTTATTTTTTCTATTTCATTTCCCCAGCCTTTCATGCTGTCGTAAACCGGTTGAACATCACTATCACACAAATCATACGGAATTCCTTCGGTTGATTTTCCATTCAGGTTATAACTATCGCACACTTTTATTTCATCAAAAACTTTCAGCACATCCGCTTTTGTAATAATCAAATGTGTTACACCATTCAACATAATCACATAACGAAGAGCTGGCATATCCATCCAGCCGCAACGACGCGGGCGACCTGTAGTGGAACCAAATTCATTACCTTCCTTGCGCATCATCTCACCTTCATCATTTAATAATTCAGTCGGGAACGGACCACTTCCGACTCTGGTGCAATATGCTTTTGTAATTCCGAATACATTGCGAATGTGATTGGGAGAAATCCCCAATCCTGTACAAGCTCCTGCAGTTAAAGTGGTGGAAGAAGTTACAAAAGGATAAGTTCCGAAATCAATATCGAGCATGGAACCCTGCGCGCCTTCTGCCAAAACATTTTTATTCTGCTTCAGCATTTCATTGATAAAATATTCGCCATCCACCAGCTTAAATGATTTGATGCATTCGATGCCTGCAAAAAAATCTTTTTCCATTGAAGGAATGTCGTGCTTGTAATCGTATTGCTTCAACAGTTGATAATGTTTTTCGAGCAACTGTTTGTATTTATCTTTGAAATTCGGACTTTCAATATCGCCGACACGCAAACCATTGCGACCGGTTTTATCCATGTATGCGGGACCGATTCCTTTAAGTGTGGAACCGATTTTTGAAATTCCTTTATGTGCTTCTGATGCTGCATCGAGCGCACGATGCGATGGAAGAATGAGATGCGCTTTGCGCGAAATGAAAAGTGTTTTGTGTGCATCCACACCAACTGCTTTTAATCCTTCAATTTCTTTTTGAAAAGTTACCGGGTCAATCACCACACCATTGCCAATGAGATTCTGACAACCGGCATTAAAAATTCCTGACGGAATGGTATGCAGTACAAATTTTTTACCGTCAATATTTAAAGTGTGACCGGCATTTGGACCGCCCTGAAAGCGCGCAACTAAATCATAATTGGGTGCGAGGTAGTCAACCACTTTTCCTTTTCCTTCGTCGCCCCACTGCAACCCGAGTAATACATCAACTGGCATTCACTGAAATTTTTTTGTATTGATAATTTGAGCCGCCGAAATTGCTGTTGAACATTGAGAAAACAAAACTTTAGTTACAAACAAATTGGTGCATTTGTTTATTGGTTCATTTGTTCGTTGGGGATTGAATAATTCTATAAAAGCAGGGTTACAATATTCAGAAACCTGCTGAGACAAAAAAATATTTGCTGGAAAATTTTTCGCACGGAGAATACATAGAGAAAAAAGCCAGAAAAAAAGGAGAATACATTTTGAGAAATTTTGTTGTGGCAAAATCCTAATTGCTAATTTCTAAAAGCTAACTGCTAAATAGCTTTTCTTTTCTTCTCACAACTCTCGCAGAGTCCGTACAGAATTAAAGTGTGATTATCAATTTTAAATTTCAGCAACTCTCCCATCTTGGTAGTAATTTGATGAATGCGCGGATCACAGAACTCAACCACTTTATGACAGTCCTTGCAAATGATATGATCGTGTTGTTTGTAACCAAAAGATTTTTCGTACAGCGCCTGGTTGTTATCGAACTGGTGTTTTTTTACCAACTGACAGCTCAACAATAAATCGAGTGTGTTGTAAACCGTAGCGCGACTAATGTGGTGTTCTTTTTTATTTAAATCCTGAAATAATTTCTCGGCATCAAAGTGATCGCTTCGCTTATAAATTTCCTCGAGTATGGTGTACCGCTCAGGGGTTTTTCGCTGTTTTTTTTCGTCAAGGTATTGTGTAAAAAATTCCCTTACTTGTTTAATTAATTCTTTTTGCTTCATGTTGTTTATTCTAATCACATGGCTTGTTCCTGTTCTGTTATTTCTTCAAGGCGGGTAACAGTTAATATTCCCTCCAGGTCTTTCATGCTGCTCATCAGATCGTGCAATTGCTGAGTATCTTTCACAAACACTTTAATAATTCCTTCAAACAATCCATCCTTGGTTTCAATAGTGATGGACTGCATATTAATTTTTGCTTCACCTGAAATTACATTGGTGATTTTATACATGACACCAACATCATCAATGCCTGTAATTTTTAATCCTGTGAGAAAAGTTATCTGGTGTTGCTTGGTCCACTTGGTGCGAACAATTTTATAACCATATTTGGAAATAGAATTTATCGCCTTCGGACAATTGGGTCGGTGAATTTCCACTTCGCCGTTTTTGCCTATGAAACCAAACACATCATCGCCCGGAATTGGTTTGCAACATTCAGCTAAATTGTAATCAACTGTTTCTGATCCTTCGCCAAACACAAACAGGTTTGCGTTGTGCTGCAGTTTATTTTTAATGGCGAGTTCCACATCAACACTGCTTTTCTTTTCCTTATTTCTTAATTCAATTTCATCGCCCTGCTTTACGAAATTCTGAATTTCGCTGATGTGAAAATTCCCCACACCAATGCTGTAATACAAATCGTTCAGGTTGGTGAGTTTGTAAAATCCTAAAAGCTTATTCAGGTTCGGATTATTAAAATTCACTTTGTATTCTCTGAAAATATTTTCCAATGCTTTTTTTCCAATGGAAATTATACGGCGACGCTCTTCGCGAAAAATATCCTTGAGTTTTGATTTTGCTTTTGCTGTCACCACATAATTCATCCAGTCTTCTGATGGTTTCATTTTTTTTGAAGTCAGAATCTCCACCTGATCTCCATTGTTCAACCGGTGACTGATTGGAACAATTTTCTGATTCAGTTTGGCGCCAATGCAACGGAAGCCAACATCTGAGTGAATTTCAAAAGCGAAATCAAGTATTGTGGAATTCTTTGGCAACACTTTCATATCTCCCTTTGGAGTGAAAACATAAATTTCATCGGCAAAAAGATTCAGTTTAAAATCATCAATGAAATCGAGTGTGTTGGTGTCAGGGTTTTCCAGCAACTCGCGAATGCTCCGCAACCAATCATCCACTGCCGATTCACCGGTTTGATTTTCTTTATCCTTCTCTTTGTACTTCCAGTGAGCTGCATATCCCTTTTCGGCAATCTCATCCATTCGTCGTGTACGGATTTGCACTTCCACCCATTTTCCTTTGGGTCCCATTACAGTGGTGTGCAATGCTTCGTAACCATTTGCTTTAGGAGTTGAAATCCAATCGCGCAGACGGTCAGGATTCGGATGATAAAAATCAGTGACAATGGAATACACGCGCCAGCAATCGGCTTTTTCATTTTCAAGTTCTGAATCAATAATTATGCGGATGGCAAATTTGTCGTACACTTCATCGAATGGTACTCCCTGTTCCTTCATTTTCCGCCAGATAGATGATACTGATTTTGGCCTGCCGAAAATTTCAAATTTTTTTATATCGTGTTGAGGAATTTCTTCTTTTACGGGTTTTATAAATTCATTAATGTACTTGTCGCGTTCTTTTTTTGAATCGGCCAGTTTAATGGTTATCTGCTTGTAAATTTTTGGCTCAGAATATTTAAGTGATAAATCTTCTAACTCCGTTTTTATGGCATACAATCCTAACCGGTGCGCGAGTGGCACATACAAGTAAACCGTTTCTGATGAAATTTTTAATTGCTTATTGCGCGGCATTGAATCCATTGTGCGCATATTGTGCAAACGATCGGCGAGTTTGATTAAAATAACCCGAACATCTTTTGCAAGTGTGAGCAATATTTTACGAATGTTTTCGGCTTGCACAAAACCATGCTGATCAAAAATCACTGCGATTTTTGTGAGTCCGTCAATTATTTCTTTTACTTTTTTTCCGAATTCGCGCTCAACATCTTCCAATGTAATTTCAGTATCTTCCACTACATCGTGCAGCAGCGCACAGATTACACCAACCGGACCGAGGCCAATTTCTTTTGCCACAATTTGTGCAACAGCGAGCGGATGCAAAATGTATGGTTCACCGCTACGGCGCCGCATTTCTTTGTGTGCATCCAATGCCATTTCAAACGCGAGGCGAATTTGTTTGTGATCGCCCTTTTGCATTTGCGGTTTGAGCGATGAGAGCAGAATTTTATATTGCTTTAATATTTCCTTTCGCTCAAGATTGGTAATTGAATCATCACTTTCCTTTTTGGGTGAAATATTATTGATAGCGCCGGATTGGTTTTTTTCATCAACAGTTATTTCCTTCTTGTGGTCTTTCAGATCGCTCATGATTACATTAATTTACCACAACAATTTTTTGCTGCCATAATTTATTGGCGGAGTGAACTGATAAAATATACATTCCAGCCGAAGCATTGCGCATTGAAAAAGTATTAATAGATGAACCGGAAAATTTTCCGGATAAAAATTTTCGTCCTGTTAAATCATAAACATCATAGTCATATTTATTTTCATCGGGTAACTGAATATATATTTTTCCATTGGACGATTGAACCGGATTTGGAAAAACCTGAATTGATTTTTGCTTTTCAATTTCTTTAACAGAAACCAGATTCAGGGGAGAATCTAAAACCAACACATAAGATGAAAATGGATTCAGCGTATAAGAACCGGTGACAATGTTTCCATCCAGATCACGAAAAACAGAATCGGCACCAAGCGGAACAGAAATTGTGTTCGGAGAATAATTCATCAGCAAAACCGACATCCGTGTTGAGTCGTGTTTGAAAACCGAAACCGGAAACAAGTGAATATTATCAAAATAAACCAGCGAATCATTTTGATGAATTTCAAAATTCAATGCCAACGGGTTATCGCTTAAAGGCGATTGAAAAAGATATTGATAATCATTCCTCATTATATTGATTGGAAAAAATTTATTCAACCCGATTTGCCCGTATGGATAATTGTGCTCCCTGATATCAGTATGCAGCATTCCGTTTTTAGTGCCTGCTACTGAATAACTAAACTGATAAAATTGATTTTGAAGCAATGGAAAATACGCAGAACTGATTTTTGCCTGATCAATCGGAAGTGGATTGGTAACTTTAAACTTTATGCAACCATCATCCATCATGGTGAGGTTATCGAGTAGTACTTCGTTGTTGGTAGTTGGCGAAGTTGCCCAGTTATCATAGTTATTGGTAAAATTTCCATTTTGAATTAAATCACTACCAGTGGTATCGATAGCAATAAAATTATTCCATTGAACATTTGATGAATGGCTGTTAGAATCCTGAGCAGTGACCTGAGTCCATTTTGGAATAGAAAATGGAGTATAAAATGAATTGGTATCAACATTGGCCAGCTGGTAAATTGGAAAATAATCGTATGGATTACAATAATAATTGCTGTCGCCTTTTATTGGAAAAAAATTCTGACTTGCTCCGGTGAGTTTAATATCCGGCTGTTTATCGGATAATGAATAAAGTATATTGTTATTGAGGTAAATGTTGTTGGTTGCATTTACCGTATCACCATCAATAAAAAAAAGCTGTCCTTGCTGGTTGTTATAAATGACATTGTTTTTTAAATAGTGGTTTTGATTATTCGGACCAAAATAAATTCCATAAGAAGAAGAGTTAACAATTGTGTTGTTTATGATTGTGTCGTTGTGAATATTTTCAGCAAAATAAATTCCGAATGCCGATAATTTTTCTGAGTTAGTTCCTTCGATATTACCATTAGTATTTAAAATAAAATTATCAGCAATAAAATTGAAATTTGATTGCTGGCCATAAAATACAATTGCACCACCTGCATCGAGCAAAAGCATACAATTGCTTAATAAATTTTTTTCAACTCTGTTTGCCTGATTGTACAATGTAATTCCTGCATATCCGCAACTGTCAATTATATTATTTGTTATAGTATCCAAAATAGCAGATGACAACCTAATTCCTTCGCCCTGGCAGTAATCATCAAATCCAAATCCTTTTTGGAGGCCCATTCTATTGATTCGATTATCAACGATTTTAGAATGAAAAAAAAACTCTGAAAAAATTCCTCCTCCAGTACAATCTTCAAAATCATTATTTATTAAAAGGCATTTGTTTGTAGTTGAATGAAAATAAACAGCCCACTCTTTACACATTTTAAATAAACAATTCTTTATAATTATCGAAACTGCAACCCCTTGAATATGTATTGCATCTTTCGACTGACCAACAAATTGAATATTCTCAATTACTACATTGTTTAAATTGAATTCAGAATAAAACGCATAATCTATTACAGATGCATTAATTGTTGAATTGTTTACAATACTGCCGAATGGTGGAATTAAATAAATGTGATCAATTAAAGTATCACAAAACCATTCATTAACGGTATCCAGTATTTCGAATTTGTTATAAAAAAAGAAACCGCTTAGTTGTGGAATACCAAATTGTGTTTGAGGAGAGAATACTGCAATTCCCTGAAAGAAAGTATCAACTTTTCTCATTTCATATTTTATTCCTTCAGAACGAATTGCAACATTGGCATTATCCCAATATCCATCTGGTTGATTTAATAAATTATTAAAAACAAAATCTCCAACATTTGAACTTTGTGTTGAAATAAAACCCGTGTTTGGATATCTTGCCGGTTGCATCCATTTACCGTTAAACCAAATACTTTTAACATTGCTTGTATCTGTTACTGAGTATATATTTCCTGTATTATTCCAACCTGTTATTTTTTTAAATCCGGATATTATTGGTTTTTCTCCGGTTCCAAACTTTCCAAAATAAATTGGAGCACTTGTGCTTCCTGAATTATGAATTCTTATCGTGCCTAAAAAAACATCGTCACTTTTTAAAAGTACGGAATCTCCAGGAAAAAAATTTATTGAATTTAAATGTGTTAAAGTTTCCCATGCTGAGTCTGGAAGCATACCGGAATAATTATCATTTCCAGAACTTGACGATACATAATAAGTTGTTGCCATTACCCATTCGAGGTTGATTGCTAATAATATGAAAATGGAGATAATTATTTTTTTCATCAGGGCTGAAATGTACAGTAAACTCAGTGTGTCAACTTTGCAAAAATATCAACGAAAGCAATGTGTATCATTTAAATTTTCATTTACGGGGTCACCAATCGCTTCATATACATTCACAAAAATTTAATTTAAAAATAAAATATCCATGGCAGCCACCACCCACACAAGTAAAGAAATGAATGAAGAAAAAACTTCGTCGTTAAAAAAATTACTTGAAGCAGGTCGCACGCTGCAGCAGGCAGGCAATCACCACCACCCTTTTAATGAAAAACTGGATTGGATTGAAACACTCATTCATACTGAAGAACTGGAGCGCCGCCGTTTTGCCGAATACCTGAATGAAGAATTGGGGTCAATGCTTGCAGGCATTAAATTAAAATTCACCTCCATCGAAAAAGAAGCAAGTGGTTTTTCAACCACATCAAAAGAATCGTTTAATGCAGGAGTTAATTTATTGGATGAGGCAATAGAACAAATCAGAAATCTGGCGCATCATGAAATGCCTATGAATATGGATTTTGGCTTAACAAATGCCATAAACAATCTTGTTACCAGAATTAATGATTCTGCTTTACTGGTTATTCAACTTCACATCATCAATTCTGAAATCAGTTTACCGGTTGCTTTGGAAACAACCGCTTACCGTATTTTACAGGAATTGCTTAAAAATATTATGTATCATGCTAAAGCAGTTAACTCAAGTATTTTTATATATCAGCATGGTTCAAAATTGCTGATCGAAATATCAGATGACGGAATTGGATTTAATTACCAAAAAGAATTGCATCATCCACGCGGGCTTGGCTTGAAAAAAATATTTCAGCGTGTGCAAATGCTGGGTGGAAAAATTGATGTGCTTTCTACTCAAAAAATCGGAACCAAGTTCAGTATTGAACTTCCGCTTAAATAATTTCATCAACTACAATTCACAAATAGTGGTTAGCAATAAGTAACTAACCGCTCCGTTGGTTGTATATTCACCTGATAATTTTGAATCACAAACTCATGAAGAATTAATTATGGAGTTAATTAAAATTTTTGTGGCTGATGATCACCAGCTATTTATTGAAGGAATTAAAGCACTTACCCGCGACAGTCAGGAAGTGAAGTTGATAGGTGAGGCTGAAAACGTAGAGGATTTATTAAATCAATTAAAAACAACTGTTCCCGATGTTATTTTAATGGATATTAATATGCCGAAAATAAATGGCATTGAAGCCACAAAAAAAATCCGTCAACTTTATCCTGATATCAAAATTTTAGCGCTTACCATGTTCGACGATACATTGTATGTATCTGAAATGATAAAAGCAGGAGCATCAGGTTACTTATTAAAAAATGCCGGACGAGCCGAACTGATTACAGCCATTACAACAGTTTATAAAGGGGAACGATATGTGAGCAGTGAAGTTTCCTTAAAAATGATTGATAAGATGAATGCCGGCGATCATACCTCTTCAGCAGAAAATAAAATGCCACCGGTTCGAAAATCAGAAGTGACTAAGAAGGAATTGGAAATTTTAAAACTGATTGCAACAGAATTAACCAATGCTGAAATTGCCGTAAAGTTGAACAACAGTCCAATGACAATTATTACTCACCGGAAAAATTTATTGCGCAAACTCGGTGTAAAAAATACCGCCGGACTAATTAAGTACGCAATGGAAAACGGAATGCTGAACGATGATTACCAGATTGGTAAGC
>JAHEZG010000418.1:0-729 GCA_023251195.1 Chitinophagaceae bacterium
CTGCATTGCTTAAATCTCCTGTGTATGCATAACAAACGCCAAGCATCATGTATGCCTGATCATCATCGGGAATAAGTGTTAAATATTTCTGAGCATATGTCAATGCCTCTTTTGTTTTTTTTAGATTGAGTTTTATCTGAATCATCCAACCTGTAACTTCTTCGTTTTGCGGATTATATTTTAATGCATCTTCAAAATAAAATTCTGCTTTTGTTAAACTGTCGCGTTGCATTTCCAGATATCCAAATAAATCAGATTTGTTTTTTCGTTCAATCACACACGAGAGTGCAACACCATCAGCTTCGTTTTTATAAACTGCTTTATCAGATGGCCAGGTTCCGGAGAGTAACATTCCGGGTTCAACATTGCGCGAATAATAAATTCCATAATCCCAATCCCGGGCGGTTCTTGTTTTCGGACTGCCGGCTGCATTCCACTTGGTGTAAACCACAGTTACTTTATCAGTATCATTTCTGAAATACCAGTTGATGGGGTCAGCTGCGTTAGTGGCCAATAATATTTTTTTCTCCTTGGTTGCATTCTTAAACATATCAGTTTGTTTAAACCAATCTGCAGTTTTACGCACACTGTTCATGTAGTAATCAGTATCAAATTTTCCGTTTGCACCCTTGATACCACCGATGATTTCATTGAAGTAAACATATTCGTTTGGATGATTGACAAATGAAAATCGCAATGGAAGTGCAAGTCCTGCAACAAAAACAACTG
>JAHEZG010000418.1:739-2721 GCA_023251195.1 Chitinophagaceae bacterium
TTAATTCAGTCATTAAATAACTCCATGTTAAAGCAGCAAACACTGCAATCAATGGAATGATAAAAAGAAACTGACGCAATCCATCGTACAATGCTGAGTGCTTATATGAAGCATATGCCCAAGGGAAAAGTGTGGCAAATAAAATAAGCAGCGTAAGAGTGGAAGAAAATATTTTTCGAGCGAAATACCATAAAATACATTGAGCAATTGCAGCAATCAGCACCACAAGCGGAGTTGTAATTTCTATCCATTTAGGAATGTAGTACCACGGAATTTCTTTCGAAGAAATTATTTTTCCTTCAAACAACAATCCGATTCCCATTGCAAAATTTGTTTGCTCGCTCAATGCAGTAAACGGATTGCTCAATGGTCCCATCAATCCATAAGGCCAGAATAATAAACCACCAAAGTATCCGCCAAGAGCAACAAAAATTAATCGTTTAAATAAATATCCGAATGAATTAGTGCTGGTAATTAGTTTTCTTTTATCAGCATCAAGAATGTAAGTACCACTTACAAACGCGAATAACATTCCAATCAATAACAAACCACCTACACGAATATTAATTGCGAGAGCAATGCTAATTGCAGTCATTACCCAGGTGCGTGTTGATGGTCGGGGTAATTCCATCACTAATTTCACTAAAAAATAAATAGTAAGAATGTAAGTGAGTGCAAATGGAATATCCTTCGGGTTATTCATGCTCTGTCCGAAAAACTGCGGCCACGATGCGAGTAATACCAAAGCAAGAAATCCGGTGAGCCAGTTTCCTAATCTTCTTCCAAGTAAACCTGTAAATAGTATTGCAAAAAATCCTGCGATGGCATTTATCAGGTGGCGCATATCGTATTCATCCAACCCTCCGATGTAGCGATTGGCTGCTGCAGAAAGCATATTAAACAATCCGCCATATAGATTTAAGTTTTCTTTATTGCCTACTTTCAAGTGAAGACACGAAGTGTCTTTTCCGAATGAAGTATAAAAATTTAACACCTTCTCACCATAAATTTTCTGGTCTAAATCATCACCGGATATTCCATAATGAAAACTCACAGTTGTCATCAGAAAAAATAAAAACACCGAAAGTGATGCAAACAGAAAACGAAACAGCGGTTGGTTTTTTTTCTTGAGTTCAACATTTTTCATTTCAGAAAATGGGGCAACGAAAAACCAATTGAATTTCATTCGCAGTGATAGCCACATCACTTGAAAGAACATTTTAATCCCATCAACGGCAACAGAAATTTTACTTCCTTCCATTGCTTTCCAGGTAACAGGCATGTCAATAATTTTTACTCCATCTAAGTGTGCGTGATATAATAGCTCAACATCATGCGCCCAACCTGAAGTCGAAAGTTTACTGAATAAATTTTTTGCAACTGCAGTTGGATATAACTTGAATCCGCATTGTGTATCGTGACTTTTCAGCGGTGTAAAAAACCGAACACTTAAATTAAAAATTTTACCAATGAAGTTGCGTGATTTTCGTTCAGTGACTTTGGAAGTTTTTAATTCGCGCGAGCCTATTAATATTTCATTGGAAGAAAGTTTGTGAGTGGCTAACCAATTGTTGAGTTCGGTTGGTCGTGTACTCATATCAGCATCTAATGTGAGAACATGAGAGCCTGAGGCCTGCATCACACCTTCTTTCAGAGCAAATCCTTTCCCTTGATTTTTTCCAGGTTTTATTAATTTGAATTTTCCTTGTACTGAAAGTTCCTTATATAAATCACTTTGCTCAATCAACGATGAAGTATCATCCTTGCTTCCATCATCAATTATAATTAGTTCAAAATCTTTTTTCCAGTTGCGAGAAAAATCGCGCAGACCATCAAGCATTTGATTCACTCGTGCCGATTCATTGTAACACGGAATAACCAATGAAATTTTTTGAAGCAGAGTGGTTGTTGTTGGTTTTATTTCAGCCATTTAATAATCCTTATCGGGTGCGAACAAATGTAACCCGATGATTTGAAGATTT